>CACGBI010000010.1 GCA_902571235.1 uncultured Pelagibacteraceae bacterium | reverse complement strand
ATAAATATAATTTCCCAAGAATAAGGAATCTGCCTAATAAAGTTTTTTGTAAAGATGATACTGGAAATTTGAATTGTATTTTCTTTAATAGTTATGAAGGATATATAAAAAAAATATTACCATTAAATAAAGAAGTTACAGTTAGTGGTAAAGTTGGACAATTTAAAAATACTTATCAGATAACAAATCCTAAATATGTATCTGAGGATGCTTCTTTGATTAAAGATAAACATAACAAATATTCTTTGACTGAAGGAATTTCAGAAAAAGTATATAATAAAATAATAAGCCAAATTTTAACAAATCTTCCTGTACTAGATGAGTGGCATGATAATAAAGTACTTAAAAATTTCGATAATGTTTCTTGGAATAAATCAATTGTTGAAATACATAAACCAGAAAATGTTGGAAAATATAATACGAATTTTTATAAAAGACTGGCCTATGATGAAATTTTATCAACATTTCTTGTACATTCTGAAATAAGAAAAAATATTAAAAAAATTAAAAAACAAAATAAAAAATTTGATGAAACTTATCAAAAAAATATTTTATCTAGACTTAAATTTGACCTTACTAAAGATCAAAATCGATCACTTAATGAAATAAATTTTGATTTAAAATCTAATCAAAAAATGTTTAGGTTATTACAAGGTGATGTTGGTAGTGGTAAAACAATTGTTGCACTATGTGCTGCTGCAAATGTTGTAAAATCAGGTTTTCAAGTAGCTATAATGGCCCCTACTGAAATATTAGCAAGACAACATTACAATCTTGCAAAAAAAATTTTTGATCAAGATATCAATCAAGAAATACTATCTAGTAAATCTCAATATACAGAAAAAAAAAATATAATAAATAAATTAAAAGAAAAAAAAATTGACATAATTTTTGGTACTCATGCAATTTTTCAAAAAAAAATACTCTTCAATAAACTTGGGTTAATAATAATTGATGAACAACACAAATTTGGTGTTAATCAAAGAAAAAAATTGTCAGACAAAGGTGGTGATAATTGTGATGTATTATTAATGTCAGCTACACCAATTCCAAGGACTTTAACAATGACTATTTATGGTGATATGGATTTGTCAATTATTAAAGAAAAACCTAAATCACGAAAAGAAGTTAAAACATATAGTAAATTAGAAAGTAAAATTGATGATGTTTTAAAATTTATTAAAAAAGAAATTAATGCTGGCAATCAAATATTTTGGGTATGCCCTTTAATTGAAGAATCTAAAAAAATTGATAATACTTCAGCAATTCAAAAATATGAGTTTTTAAAAAAAAAATTTCCAAATAAAGTTGATTTACTCCATGGAAAAACTGATCTTGACCAAAAAGAAGTAATATTAAATAATTTTTTAAAACAAAAAACAAAAATATTAGTTTCAACAACAATCATTGAAGTTGGTATTGATTTTCCAAATGCAAATGTAATTATTATTGAAAATGCAAATAAATTTGGCTTATCACAACTTCATCAACTTAGAGGAAGAGTTGGAAGAGGAGAAAAACAGTCCTCTTGCATTTTGATGTTTAAATCTACATTAACTGAAAATGCTAAGAAGAGACTTAATATATTAAAATCTTCAACTGATGGTTTTACTATTTCTGAGGAAGATATGAAATTAAGAGGTTTTGGTGATATTCTTGGATTTAAACAAAGTGGTGCAAAGATTTTTAAATTAGCTGACCCAGTTCATAATAGTGATCTATTTCAACTCGCTGAAAAGGAGATAAGACGAATGGAAAAAGAAAATATTCAGCTCAATAAATATAAAACATTAATGAAGCTCTACGATCAAGCAGATGTGATTAATGATATTGTTTAATAATTTAATTATTACCTGATGATGTTCCTGCAGAAACAATAAATTTAGAAGCTTCTTCAAAAGTCATATCCAAATATATAACTTCATCAACGGGAAACATAAGTAAAAATCCACTCGTTGGATTTGGAGTTGTTGGTATAAAAACATTAATTAGTTTTTGATTAGTCTTTTTTGCCATTTCAGTAGTGTTTTCTCTTGTTGCAAACCCGACGGCCCAAACACCTTTTCTTGGGTATTCTACTAAAACAACACTTTTTCTATCATTATCTTTATTTGAAAAAGTTTCAGTCATTTGAGAGATAGCTGAATAAATTGTTCTTAATAATGGAATTCGTTTAAATAGATCATCAATAAGTTTAAGTATTTTTTTACCCAAAAAAGATAATGATAAACCACCAACAATTGTAATAAAAACTAAGGAAATAATTATTTCAATACCAGGAATGGCAAAAGGAAGATAGTTGTTAGGATTTATATTTTCTGGCAGGATTTTTGACGATAATCCAATCAATATTTTGCTTAAATAAAGTGTAAATCCAATTGGAATAAGAACAACAACACCTGTGATGAAATAATTTCGAAGAATTAAAGCTATCGATTTTTTTTTTGTTTTTTTTGTCATCTAATTAAAACTTGAATATATTACAAATGAAATTGCTATTATAAATAGAACAATTAAGATTTTATTATTAAGATTCATGAATAATATGTATATTATCAATGTTATTAGAAATGAATAGAAGAAAATTTTTATCTTATGTGGGGTGTGGATGTTGTGGATTTGTTTTAAATTCATGTTCAACGGCACCTATAACGGAAAGACGTCAGTTAAATATAATTCCTGAGGCCAAACTAAATGCACAGGCCGCTAAAATATATGAAAAAGTCAAGGAAAAAGAGAAATTAAGCAATGACACAAATAAATTAAATGAAATCATAGAAATTGGAAAAAAAATGGAAAATTCAATTAGTGAATATTTCTATAAAAAAAAATTAGATGACCCGACTGTAAATTTTGATTGGGAGTATATTTTAATTGATAATAAAAAAATTAGAAATGCTTGGTGTATGCCAGGAGGTAAAATTGCTGTCTACACTGGAATACTCGATGTAACAAAAAATACAAATGGACTAGCAGCTGTAATGGGACATGAAATAGCACACGCAGTTGCAAAACATTCTGTGGAAAGAGCAAGCAGAGGAGTGTTGTTAAATACAAGCACTCAATTAATTGATATTTTTAGTGGTGGTAAATTATCACAAGTAAACAGGGTTACAGGCATGAATACAGTTGGGTTATTATCTCAATTAGGTATTATGAATCCATTTAATAGAAAACAAGAAAGTGAGGCAGATTATTTAGGAATGATTTTTTCATCATTATCTGGATATGATATCAGAGAAACTGTTAAAATTTGGCAAAGAATGAAAGAGTTTAACAAAGGTAAAGAACCACCTGAATTTATGAGTACTCATCCATCTACAGACAATAGAATTAAGAAAATTACAGATTGGAGTAACGAGATTATTTTAGATTATCCACCAATTAAAGCTTAATCTTTAAGTGGTGAGCCGTGATGGACTCGAACCATCGACCCATTCCTTAAAAGGGAATTGCTCTACCAACTGAGCTAACGGCCCACATCATTCATTAATAAAAATTGTGTATATAGAATTATTTTAATAATTCAAACCCGAAATTTTGAAAATTCTAAAATTTACAACTTATTTATGTATTTATTGTGAAATTCATCAAAAGTACCATCTTTAATATTTTTCCTTATTGCACTCATCAATTCTTGATAAAAATTGATATTATGAAGGGTTAACAGCATTGATGCCAATATCTCATTTGTATTAAATAAATGATTCAAGTAATTTTTAGAATATTTGTTTAAGTTTAAATTGTCACATTCTGGATCAAGAGGTGAATTATCAGTTTTATATTTATTATTTTTTATATTTAATCTTCCTCTCCATGTAAAAGCCAAACCTGTTCTACCAGATCTTGTCGGCAAAACACAATCAAACATATCAATCCCTCTTTTAACGGCACCCAATATATCAGAAGGAGTCCCAACACCCATAAGATAGTGAGGTTTTTTTTGTGGTAAGTCAGATTTTATATCATCTAAAACTTTAAACATTTCATTTTGACTCTCACCTACAGCTAATCCACCTAAAGCATAACCATCAAAATCTATTTTCATAAGTTTATTTAAGGATCTTAATCTTAGATCTTTAAATAAACCACCCTGCACTATTCCAAACAATGCTTTATGAGGTTTATTTCCAAAAGCTTTTTTGGATCTTTCTGCCCAATATAGTGATAGCTCCATGGACTTTTTAATTATTTCATAATTAGATGAGTTTTTAGGGCATTCATCCATAATCATTAAAATATCTGAATTTAGACCTAATTGTATACGAATACTTTCCTCTGGACTTAGAAGAAATTTTTTTCCATCAATATGTGAATTGAATATTGCTCCTTTTTCTCTATCAATTTTGTTTAATTTTGATAGTGACATCACTTGAAAACCACCTGAGTCTGTCAAAATTGGTAAATCACAATTCATAAATTCATGTAAACCACCCGCACTCTGGACGCGCTCAACACCTGGTCTTATCATTAAATGATAGGTATTAGATAAAATTATCTCTGAGCCTGTTTTTTTAATATCTTCAATTCTGCAGGCTTTAATTGTAGCCTGTGTTCCTACAGGCATAAATGCTGGTGTATGAATATTGCCTCTATGAGTTTCAATCAACCCATATCTTGCAAAATTGTCTTTACTTAAAACTTTAAAGGCAAAATTTTTTAATGCCATTAAAAACTACAAAGATTTAAAACTTATAATCTTATCAGGATCTGACACAGAGCCATTATTACTTTCATCACCTCTTTTTATCTTATCTACAAATTCCATACCTTCAATCACTTTTCCAAAAACAGTATATTGTCTATCTAAAAATGGAGCTGGTTTAAAACATATAAAAAATTGACTATTTGCACTATTTGGATCAGAGGACCTGGCCATAGACAACGTTCCTCTGTCATGTGGAAGACTGTTAAATTCTTGATTTAGATCTGGTAATTCTGATCCTCCCATTCCTGCACGTCTTAAATCAAAATCTGGAGAATTTGAATTTCCAAATTTAACATCACCTGTTTGTGCCATAAAACCATCTATGACTCTATGAAAAACTACATTATCGTATTTACCACTATCAGCTAATTCTTTAATTCTCTTTACGTGATTAGGTGCAACATCTGGAAATAATTCAATTTTTATATCTCCATCTTTTAATTTTAAAATCATTAGGTTATCCTCCGAGATTGATTGATTGGTTATAATTAATAAAAATAATAAAACTTTTACAAAAAATTTATTCATATTTTTGTTTTAAAGATTTAATTGTACTTTTTGTAGTAAATTTTTTAATATCGCCACCTAATTTAATTATTTCTTTAACAAATTTTGATGAAATGATTTGGTTTTCCACATCAGACATTAAAAAAAGAGTTTCTATTTTGTTATTGAGTTTTCTATTCATTCCAGCCAATTGAAATTCATATTCAAAATCTGATACAGCTCTTAAACCTCTTAATATTATATTAGATTTATATCTTTTACATAGATCTGTAGTTAAAGAAGTAAAAGGAATGACCATAATTTTTTTTTTATTTAATTTTAAATCTAAAAATAAAGCCTTTTTAACAATTTCTATTCTTTCATTAACATCAAATAAATAGTTTTTATTTTCACCATCGGATACAGCAACAATAATTTTTTCAAATAATTGCAGTGATTTTTTTATTACGTCTATGTGTCCAAATGTAATTGGATCAAATGTGCCTGGGTATATTGCTATTTTAGACATTAAATTAAATTATCTTCAATTTTTATAGCAGAAACAACTTTTTCATCACCAGATAATTTTATAATTCTTACCCCTTGTGTATTTCTTCCTGCAGTTCTAATTTCTTTTACAGCTATTCTTATTACTCTTCCTTTGTTAGTAGAAATCATTATTTCATCACCTTCAAAAACAGGGAATGAGGATGAAATATTTCCATTTCTTGGAGAATTTATTATTCCAATAATACCTTTACCACCTCTATTAGTTACACGATAATCATAATGAGAGGTTTTTTTACCATAACCATTTTCAGTTATTGAAAGAATAAATTTTTCTCCTGCTTTAATTTCAGATTTTTTATCCTCTGAATTTTTGCCATTTTTTACCTTTTTGTCATTATCAATTATTGACAAAGAAACTATTTCATCATTAGGAGCAAGTTCTATACCTTTAATTCCTTTAGACGACCTGCCTTTAAATATTCTCAGTTTATTGGATTCAAATCTAATACATTTTCCAAATTTAGTGCTTAAAATAACATCTTGGTTATTTTTGCAAATTTTTACCCCAACAATTTTATCATTATTATCTAGTTTCATTGCTATTTTACCTGATGCATTAATTGAGGAAAAGTCCTCTAAACTATTTTTTCTAACCTTTCCTTTAGCTGTTGCAAAAATTATTTGATATTGATCTAAATTTTCATCATTATCAGGAAAAGGCATTATTGAACTTATAGATTGATGATTTTTTAAGGGTAAAATATTAAATAAAGACTTTCCTTTAGATGAAGATGATCCTTCAGGAATTTTCCAAGCTTTAATTCTATAGACAAGACCTTCTGTTGAAAAAAATAAAACAGATGTATGAGTATCAACAGATAAAGTTTGCACCACAGAATCTTCATTTCTAGTTGTTATGCCTGTCTTTCCTTTACCGCCTCTTTTTTGCGTTTTAACATTATCTAAAGAGCCACGTTTTATATAACCTTGAAGTGTTACAGTAATCAAAACAGCATGTTTTTGAATAGTTTCTTCTATATCATAATTTAAAACTGCATCTATAATCTTAGTTCTTCTAGGTATGGCAAATTTTTCTTTTATTTTTATTAATTCATCACTAATAACTTTTAATAATTCTTTTTTAGATGAAATTATTTTCTTATAATTAGAAATAAGATCAGCCAATTTTTTTATCTCTACTTCTATTTCGTTAATTCCTAATGCAGTTAATTTTTGTAATCTTAATTCTAGAATTGCCACTACTTGATTGTCAGATAGATTATAAGTATTTTTATGTTTTTTACCTTCTACAAGGGAAATCATTTTTTGAGATTTATTAATTTTCCATTTTGTATTTAAAATTGACTTCTTTGCATCCTCTGGTGTTTTTGAACTTCTAATTATTTTTATTACTTTATCCAAATTTTCTACAGAAACTGACAAACCAATTAATATATGCGCTCTCTCTTCTGCTTTTTTTAAATCAAATTTAGTCTTTTTAAGGACAACATCTTCTCTAAAAATTATAAAATTTTCTAAAAATTCTTTAAGATTACAAGTCTTTGGCTTACCTTCTACTATAGCTAAAGTATTGAAGCCAAAAGAACTTTCAATTTGAGTATTCTTATAAAGTTGTCTCTTAACGGTTTCGGGTTCTATACCGTTTCTTAAATCAATAGAAACTCTTATTCCTTCTCTATTAGACTCATCTCTAATATCTTTTATTCCTTCAATTTTTTTTTCTCTTACTAACTGTGCAATTCTCTCATTTAATACAGATTTATTTACTTGATATGGTATTGAGCTTATTACAAGTCTGTCTCTTCCATTTTTTTGTGTTTCATTTAAAATTTCACCTCTAATTTTGAATGATCCTCTACCTTTGTTGTAACCTTGCTTTATTATATCTTTACCAATAATAACACCACCAGTTGGAAAATCTGGACCAGGTATATGTTTCATTAATTCTTTAATCTTAATATCTTTATTTTTTATGAGAGCTAAAGTACCGTCAATAATTTCACCTAAATTGTGTGGTGGAATACTAGTGGCCATTCCAACAGCTATACCACCTGCTCCATTAACAAGTAAATTTGGATATTGAGATGGTAAAACAGTTGGTTCTTTTTCTGTTTCATCATAATTACTTTTAAAATCAACAGTATTTTTTTCTATATCATCTATTAAATATTGTGAAACTTTTGAAAGACGAGTTTCAGTATATCTCATTGCTGCAGCAGGATCACCATCAATGGATCCAAAGTTACCTTGACCATCAACTAATGGTAGACTCATTGAAAAATCTTGAACCATCCTTACCAAAGCATCATAAACTGATTGATCTCCATGTGGATGATATTTACCAATTACATCTCCAACTATTCTCGCTGATTTTCTAAATTGTTTAGACCAATCATAACCACCTTTATACATAGCATAAAGTATTCTTCTATGAACTGGTTTAAGACCATCCCTTATATCAGGAAGAGCTCTACTTACAATTACACTCATTGCATATGATAGATATGATGAGCTCATCTCATCATGCATTGAGATAAGTTTTATATTTTTATCTTTTGAAACTTCAGTTTTTTCCATGAATATTAAAAAGGAATTTCGTCATCCATGTCATTTGAAATCTGAGAACCTTCATCAGGAGAATTTGATGAAGACTGGTTATTATCATTTTGAATACCACCACTTGAATTTCCACCACCTAACATTGTCAATGATGAATTATAACCTTGAATAACTATTTCAGTAGAAAATTTGTCCTGACCAGACTGCTCGTCTTTCCATTTTCTAGTAGTCAGTTGACCTTCCACATAAATCTGAGCTCCTTTTTTTAAATATTGTTGTACAACATTTACTAGGCCCTCATTAAATACAACTATACGGTGCCATTCGGTTTTTTCTTTTTTCTCACCTGTATTTTTATCCTTCCATGATTGACTTGTAGCTAAACTTAACCTAGCAACACTTTTTCCGTTCACCATCTGTTTAATTTCTGGGTCTGCGCCCAAACGACCAATTAAAAGTACTTTATTTAAACTTCCAGCCATAATATTTTAATATTTGTTATTTTTATTAATAAGAATTATATCACAATTTACTCTGAATATTAATTTTATTAAGTCAAAGCAACAAAAATTATGATTAAAAAGATAGTTATTAAGGGAGCTAAAGAGCATAATTTAAAAAATATCTCTTTGGAAATACCTAAGGATAAATTTGTTGTAATAACTGGCCTGTCTGGTTCCGGAAAATCTTCTCTTGCTTTTGATACGGTTTATGCAGAAGGTCAAAGAAGATATGTTGAAAGTCTGTCGGCATATGCCAGACAATTTTTAGATAAAATGAAGAAACCTAATGTTGATTTAATTGAAGGATTAAGTCCAGCTATATCAATCGAACAAAAAAATACATCAAAAAACCCAAGATCTACAGTTGCTACTGTAACTGAGATTTACGATTACATGAGAGTTTTATATGCTAGAGCAGGAATACCCTACTCGCCATTTACGGGCAAACCAATAGAATCTCAAACTGTTACTCAAATAGTAGATAAAATTAAAAGCTTACCAAAAAAATCAACTATTTATCTTTATGCTCCTGTAGTTAGAGGTCGTAAAGGTGAATACAAAAAAGAAATTTTAAGTTTTAAAAAAAGAGGATTTAGAAAAATAAAGATTGATAACATTTTATACGATATAGAAAAAGTTCCTGAACTAAATAAAAAAGTTAAACATGATATATCTATTCTTGTTGATAGAATTGTATTAAATTCATCTTTAGGAAATAGATTGGCAGAAGGTATTGAAACATCTATAAATTTAGCTAATGGCCTACTATTTGTTGAATACGAAGATGAAACGCTGCCTAAAAATTTTAGAAAATTAGAAAAACTAATATTTTCTACAAAGTTTGCTTGTCCTGAAAGTGGTTTTACAATTGAAGAAATAGAACCAAGATTATTCTCATTTAATAGTCCTTTTGGTGCGTGTGAAGAATGTGAGGGAATAGGTATTAAACTAAATGTTGACCCTAATTTAGTAATTCCAAATGAGAAAAAAAGTATTGCTGATGGAGCTATAGAACCATGGGCAAAAACTACAACTTTGTATTACGCTCAAACACTAACATCTTTATCAAAACACTACGGTTTTTCAATGGATGACAAGTGGTCAAAACTTTCAAAAAAGATTAAGGATATAATTCTTTATGGTTCAGATGATGAGGAAATAAAATTTTCATATGACGATGGTTATGAAAAATATTCTCATAAAAAAACATTTGAAGGGGTAATTAATAATTTAGAAAGAAGATATCTTGAGACTGATAGTGATTGGAAACGAGAAGAAATTGCTCAATACCAATCAGACACAAAATGTGAGAGATGTAGTGGTTATAGACTTAAAGATGAGGCTCTTTGTGTAAAAATAGATGGTTTACATATAAGTGAGGTTACTGAAAAATCTATTTCAGATGCAGCTAAATGGTTTGAAAATCTTAAAAATAGTTTAGATAAAAGACAAATAAAAATAGCTGAACACATTTTAAAAGAGATAAATGAGAGATTAACATTTTTGTTGAATGTAGGTTTAGATTATTTAACTCTTTCAAGAGAGTCCGGAACATTGTCAGGAGGTGAAGCTCAAAGAATTAGATTAGCATCACAAATTGGTTCAGGCTTAACTGGTGTATTATATGTTCTTGATGAACCTTCTATAGGTTTGCATCAGAAAGATAATGTAAAACTGATCAATGCTTTAAAGAGGTTAAGAGATTTAGGTAATACTGTAATTGTGGTTGAACATGATACTGAAACTATGGAAAATGCGGACCATATAATTGATCTTGGTCCGGAAGCTGGAAATAACGGTGGTGAAATTGTAGCACAAGGTTCTTTTAAAGATATAAGTCAAAATAAAGATAGCATTACTGGAAAGTATCTCTCAAATAAACTAAAGATTAATGTTCCTCAAAAAAGACGTTTAGCAAAAAATGGTAGATTTTTAGAAATTACAGGAGCTACAGGAAACAATCTAGATAATGTAAATTTAAAAATACCTTTAGGTAGTCTAACTTGTGTTACAGGTGTATCAGGTAGTGGTAAATCTACTCTTGTATTACAAACTTTGTATAACGCTCTTAATTTAACTTTAAATAATAATAAATCTAGAAAAATACCAAAACCTTTTAAAGGTTTCAAGGGAACCGAGTTAATTGATAAAATTATTGACATAGATCAATCACCGATTGGAAGAACTCCAAGATCAAATCCAGCCACTTACACTGGAGCTTTCGGTCCTATTAGAGATTGGTTCACTGGGTTACCAGAATCAAAAACAAGAGGATATAAACCAGGAAGATTTTCATTTAATGTTAGAGGAGGTAGATGTGAAGCTTGCGAGGGAGATGGTGTGATTACTTATGAAATGCACTTTCTTCCTGACGTATATATTCAATGTGATGAATGTAAAGGGACACGATATAATCGTGAGACCCTCGAAATAAAATTTAAAGATAAAAGTATTGCTGATGTTCTTAATATGACAGTAGATGAAGGTTGCGAATACTTCGAAAATATTTCAAATATCAAATCCAAATTGTTAACACTTAAAAAAGTTGGATTAGGATATATTAAGATTGGTCAACAAGCTACCACACTGTCTGGAGGTGAGGCTCAAAGAATTAAATTAGCGAAAGAATTATCTAAAAGATCAACAGGACGAACTATGTATATATTAGACGAACCAACAACAGGACTTCATCAACATGATATAAAGAAACTTTTAGAAATTCTCCACACATTTGTCGCATTAGGTAACACAGTTGTTGTTATTGAGCATAATCTAGATGTAATAAAAACAGCTGATTATATTGTTGATATGGGTCCTGAGGGTGGCGTTAATGGTGGTAAAATTATAGCTGAAGGTAAACCAGAAGAAATTTGTAAAGCAAAAAATAGTTTTACTGGCCAATTTTTAAAGCCTCTTTTAAATTGATTTAATAATTTATTTAATTATGATATACTAGTAATTATGAGTAATTTACTTGCATCTTTATCTAAAACAGTTCACGCATCAGTAATATTAGCTATTCTATTATTTTTAGGATTATTTTATCAAAATGATGGATTTGCCTTTGATACCTTATTTTGGAGTTGGTTAGCAAGATACACTCATGTTGTTGTCGGCGTTATGTGGATAGGTTTACTTTGGTATTTTAATTTTGTCCAAATCCCTAATATGGCTAAAATTCCTGATGAACAAAAACCAGCTATAGGAAAAGTTATTGCTCCAGCTGCATTATTTTATTTTAGATGGGGTGCTGCTTTAACAGTATTATCTGGTTTAATTTTAGCATATCTAAATGGATACTTACATGATGCCATGACTTTGAGCGTTGGTTCGGGCATTCCAAAACACACAGCTATAGGTATTGGAATGTGGTTAGCAATAATAATGGCGTTCAATGTTTGGTTTGTAATTTGGCCAAATCAAAAAAGAGCACTTGGAATTGTTGAATGTGAACCTGATTTAAAAGCAAAATCTGCTAAAACCGCAATGCTGTTTTCTAGAACAAACACATTATTATCACTTCCTATGTTATTAACAATGGTTGCGGCTCAAAATCTTTATTAAATTTTTTCGTCTTCTTTAAGTATAGTTTTTTGTGATACATTCAATCTTACTAAAATTGTATTAGCAATATAAATCGACGAGTAAGTTCCAAATATAACACCAAAAATCATTGCTAGGGAAAAACCTTTAAGCACTTCACCACCAAAAAAGAAAATAGAGAACAATGCTAAAAGAGTTGTTACAGAAGTAATTAATGTTCTTGATAAAGTTTCATTAATTGAAATATTAGTAAGCTCAAATATTTTAATATCAGAATATTTTCTTAAATTTTCTCTTACTCTATCAAAAATTACAACTGTATCATTCATTGAATAACCAACGATGGTAAGAACAGCTGCAATGATTGATAAATTTATTTCTAAACTTAAAAGAGAAAATAAACCTAATGTTATTATAACATCATGAAATAAAGCTATTATTGCTCCTAAACTAAATTGCCATTCAAATCTAATCCAGATATAGATTAGCATAATAGCTAAGGAAACGCTAATTGCAATAATTCCAGATTTCAATAATTCTGCACTAACTTTTGGTCCTACATTCTCTACTCTTCTAAAATCAAAATTATTTCCAAATGAATTATCTAAATTAGTTTTTATTTCCTCGATAATATCTTTTTTATTATCTCTATTTTCAAATTTAACTAAATAATCTTGATCATTACCAAATTTCTTAACTGATACATCGCCCAGATCCATTTGATTCAAATTATCTCTTAAACTAGTAACATTAATTTTTTTATCTGATGATCTTAGTTCTATTAATGTACCACCCTTAAAATCTATTCCAAAATTCAATCCTTTAAATATAAGAAAACTCAAAGATATAATCACCAAAACTAGTGAAATTATATTAAATTGTTTATAAAATTTATTGAATTTAATCATTATATCAAAGCCTCTTTATCTTTATTTTTTGATACGTATAATGCAGTAAATAAACGTGCTATAAAATACACTGAAAATAGTGTTGTAAATATTCCAACCCCTAAAGTAACAGAAAAACCTTTAATAGGACCAGACCCCATAAAAAACAAAATTATTGCCGCTAATAATGTTGTGATATTTGCATCTAATATCGCTGATCTAGATTTTGTATAACCACTATCAAAAGCAATGATATTGTTTTTTTCATTTTTAAGTTCTTCTTTAATTCTTTCAAATATCAAAACATTAGCATCTACTGCCATGCCAACAGTTAAAATAATGCCAGCAATGCCTGGTAATGTTAATGTAGCTTCAAATAAAGTTAAAATACCTAAAAGAATTATTAAATTAGTAACAAGTGTAATATTCGTAATTAATCCAAAAGTTTTATATTTAAAAAACATGAAGATAATTACAAGAATAAAACCAATAATTAGAGCAATCATACCTGCATTTATAGAATCTTGACCAAGATCAGGTCCAACAGTTCTTTCTTCAATTATATTTAAAGGTGCTGGCAATGCACCAGATCTTAATAATAAAGCTAAATCTGTAGCAGATTGAAATGTAAAACCTCCACTTATTTGACCACTTCCACTTGCTATAGTGTCTCTAACAACTGGAGCACTAATTATTTTTCCATCTAACACAATTGCTAATTGTCTCCCAATATTTGATGAAGTTGCTTTACCAAATCTTTTTGCACCCACTCTATCCAAAGTAAATGAAACAATAGTTTCATTTGTTTGATTGTTCATTCTAGGTTGCGCATCTAATAAATTATCTCCACTTAAAATAATTCTTTTACTAACAAAATCTTCATTTGATCCATCTTCATATTGAAGTTTTTCAACACCAAAAGAATCTTTATTATCATTAGACACAAAACGAAATGTTAAATTTGCAGTTTTGCCTAATAATGATTTAATTCTCATAGGATCATCTAAACCAGGTAATTCAACTAAAATACGATCATTACCTCTCTTAAGAATATTTGGTTCATTTGTTCCTATTTCGTCAATTCTTCTTCTAACAATTTCAAGAGCTTGATCTTGAGAAGAATTTTTTAATTCAACAAGTCCTTGTTTGGAGAAACTTAATTCTAATGTATTTCCTTTATCAATTATATCTAGCTGATGAGACTTAAATCTTGGATAATAAGGATTAATATTACTATTCTCATCAAGAAATTCATTTATGACACTTTGTTTAAATTTTTCCTCAACATTAAAATTTATTTTTGTATTTGATAAATCTAAATTTCCTATACGAATACCTTTTTCCTTAAAGTAGGTTCTAATTAAAGTTGAGGTATTTTGTAATTTTTGAATAATTACTGGAGAATTATCTATTTCTAATAAAAGATAAGACCCACCTTGTAAATCTAGTCCAAGATTGATCTTCTTATCAAGAAACCTATTATTTGGATCTAATAAATTATTTGATGCAATAAGAATAAAAAATAAACTAATTATTGAAACGAATATTATTCTTAACTTAGAAAAATATAACATTCCTTCAATTTTTCAGACTATTTTTTTATTTCTGTAGAATTTAATAAACCTTGAATTCCAGTCGCTTTAACAATTTCAACTTTAACATTTTCAGCTATTTCTACTTCAACTTTATCGTTGTCAATTATTCTTTCAACTGTACCCGTAATACCACCAGAGGTAATTACTTTATCTCCTCTTTTTAAACTCTCAACCATAGCTTTGTGTTCTTTAACTTTTTTTTGCTGAGGTCTAATTAGAAAAAAATAAAAAATTACAAATATTAAAATTAGTGGGATAAACTGACCTATTCCTGAACCTTCCATAAAACTCCTTTATATAGCTGATTATTTATACTACTTGAGAAATTAAAACAACTTTATTTCAAAGAAATCTTTTCTAAATTATTCATGTATGGTCTTAATTTTTCTGGAATAAGTATTGATCCATCATTTTGTTGATAATTTTCCATTACAGCAATTAAAGTTCTACCTACAGCTAATCCACTACCATTTAAAGTTCCAACATGATGTATCTCTCTATTTTGATTTTTATATCTAGTTTTCATCCTTACAGCCTGAAATGTAGAACATGATGAACATGAAGAAATTTCTCTGTATTTATTTTCAGAAGGTAGCCAAACTTCAATATCATAAGTTTTTTCAGCACTAAAGCCCATGTCACCACTACACAAAATCATTTTTCTATAAGGTAAATTTAAATCATCTAAAATTCCCGTTGCACATTTAGTCATTCTTTCAAGTTCCTCTAAACACTTATCTTTTTCAACAACACTTACCATTTCAACTTTATAAAATTGATGTTGTCGGATCATACCTTTTGTATCTTTTCCATAACTACCTGCTTCTTTTCTAAAACAAGGAGTGGAAGCAACAAATCTCATTGGTAATTCTTTTAAATCAACAATTTTATCTTTTACCATATTTGTCAAAATAACTTCAGCTGTAGGTATCAAAAATTTTCTTTCTGATGCCTCATCAAATTTTATTTCAAACTGATCATTTTCAAATTTTGGTAATTGGCCTGTACCGTACATAGTATTTTCTGATGCTATTAATGGTGGTGAAATTTCACTATAACCATTTTGAACTATATGTTTATCTAACATGTAATTTGATAAAGCTCGTTCCAATAATGCCAATTTATCTTTTACAAAAACAAATCGTGATCCAGTAGTTTTTGTTGCAAGATCAAAATCGAGCATTTGTAGTTTTTCACCTATTTCATAATGAGTTCTAGGTTTAAAATCAAAATTAGGAATCTTGCCTGATTTAGAAATTTCAACGTTATCATTTTCATTTACCCCACTTGGAACATCTTTATGAGGTATATTAGGAATGTTAGATAAAATTTTATCTAGATCAATTTTCATTTTTTTTTGTGCATTTAAAACATTTTCTAACTCTATTGAAATTTCTTTAGATCTTTTAAACAATTTTTCGTCTTTTGATTTTGAAATACTTTTTTTTTCACTTTCTAGAATTTCTTTTTTTTGAATAAGATTTCTATTTTTTTCATCTAAATCTTTTAAATTATCAATATCAAATTCAATATTTCGACTCTTTAATTGATCTTTAAAATGGCCAAAGTCATTACGAATTTCTTTAATATTATGCATCTTCTTTTTCTAATTCTTTTTTTTCAATAAATTTTACAGAAAAAATAGACAATTCATATAGAATTAATAGCGGTATAGCTAAACCTATTTGAGTAATTGGATCTGGAGGTGTTAATAAAGCAGCAGCAGCAAAAATAATTATCACTACATATTTTCTTCTTTTTTTTAAAAAGTTAGAGTCAACTATGCCAACTCTTGCTAATAAGCTTAAAACTACCGGTAATTGAAAGCTTATACCAAAAGCAAATATCAATTTCATCACTAAGGATAAATACTCATTAACTTTTGCTTCTAATTGAATAGGTAAATTAGTAGATAAACCAGAACTTTCGAATGATAAAAAAAATTTTATCGCAAGTGGCATTATCAAATAATAGACTAACATACCTCCTAAAAAAAATAATATTGGAGTTAAAATCAAATATGGAAGGATAGCTAATTTTTCATGTTTATAAAGACCAGGTGCTATAAACTTCCAAATTTGCATCAATATAAAAGGACAAGTTACAAAAAAAGCTGTAAAAAATGATACTTTTAAATATGTCAGAAAAGTTTCTTGTAATGCTGTAAAAATAAGTCTTCTGTCAGAACCATCATTTTTTACAGCTTGTGCATAAGGTTCAACCAAAAAACCATAAAGGTGTTCTGCAAAAACGTAGCAGCCAATAAAAAAAATAATTAGAAAAATGAAACTATGAATTAATCTTTTTCTTAGTTCAGCTAAATGACTAACAAAACCAACTTCTTGATCTTCATTATGCATCATTTTTTTTATCTTTCTTATCTTTTTTTTTTTGAATGTTATTATCTTCCAAATCAATATTTGAAATTTCATTTTGAATATTATTTACGTATTTTTTTGCAGAGCCGATCCATGAACCAACTTTTTTTAACATAATAGGGAAATCTTTTGGACCTAGTATAACTATAGCTAATGCAACAACTATTAAAATCTCAAACCAACCAATAGTAGGCATGTGATTTAATCTTTATTTTTACTATCTTGATTGTCTTCGGAAATATTTTTAGGCTCTGAATCTTCTGTCACATCAGAAGCCATCCCTTTTTTGAAACTTTTAATTCCTTTAGCAACATCACCCATCAAACTTGATATTTTACCTCTTCCAAAAAGCAAAACAACTAAGATAACAACAATCGCTATTTGCCAAATACCTATACTCATAAATTAATTATAGCCTGTTTATAAAATTTTAAAAGTAGCTTTTTATTTATTATCACCCTCATTCAAAGTACTATTTAACATTTCATCAATATTTGAATAAATATCCTCTTTTTTTTCATTTTGTTTTTCTTTGTAGAATTTTCCTGTACCAAATATCGCATTATCTACATTAGATGTATCAATCAGCCCGGCAGCACCTAATTCGTCTATAGTTGGTAAATCGGAGAGTTTTTGTAAGTTAAAATGACTTAGAAAATTTTCTGTAGTCACATAAACTATGGGTTTACCTGGAATATCTTTACGTCCACCAGGCTTAACCCAATTTAATTCCATTAAAATTTCAAGTGTGTTAGTTCCAAATGCTACACCTCGAATTTCTTCAATTTCAGCTCTTGTGACTGGCTGATGGTAAACTATAATTGCAAGTGTTTCTACTGCTGCTTTAGATAATTTTTTTTCAACAGTTTTTTCTTGTCTCATTAAATTAGATAAATTTGGAGATGTTCTAAATGACCATTTTTTTGATATACAAACCAAATTAATTCCTCGATTAGAATATTCTAATTGAAGTTTATTTAATAACTTTTCTATATTTGTTTTTTTAGAAAGTTTACTTTCAATAGTTTCTATCTCCAAAGGTTCTGCAGCAGCAAATATTATTGCCTCAATTTCTTTTTCAATAGGGGAAAGTTTAGAAGGAAAATTTACAATATTATTTTTTTTTTCTATTTTTTTTTTATTCATGTATTTTCCTTAATATAAATATCATCAAATAATTTATCCTGTTTTATTTTTAAATTTCCCTCTTTAACAAGTTCTAAAGATCCAGCAAATATTCCTGCTTTACCAGTTTTCTTAAATTTTTTTCCTAATTTAAAATTATTAGGTATTAAATCATCTAAGTTTTTCCAATCAACTAATTTACCAAAAAAATCTTTTATGGTTTTAATTCCTTCTTCTGTGCTGAACACCGGCAATTTAGGAATATTCATTCTTTGAAAATCCTTAGTTGATAATATATAAGAATATGTTTTTAAAAGTTCAAATAAATCTAATTTATATTCTGAACTATATATAGATCTTATATTTCCTTTCATGCCTCTAGTCCTTATTTCTCGACCTAATCTTTTTCTTTTTAACATTTGATCTGATAATAAACGAATAAGCTCTAATTTCTTAAGTTGAAGTTTCAATTTGTCTGCAACCTCCTGTATCTTAAATTCTTCTTCAGGAGTACCAGGTAATAATAATTTAGATTTAAGATATGCTAACCAAGTTGCCATTAAAAGATATTCCGATGCAATTTCTAAATTTAAATTTTTTTTATTTGATATGTAATTGTGAAATTGGTCTGCTAATTTAGTTATTGAAATTTCTTCAAGATCAACTTTTTGTGCTTTTGCCAAATCTAAGAGAACATCAAGAGGTCCATTATAATTCTCAATATCAACTTTAAATAAAGAATTATCAGATTCGATCATTCTGTAATACTAACTTAAAATCTTATAAAATTCTGATGTTTTTTTTAAAACAAAAGAATTAACTTTAGGTGAATTCTTGGCAACTATTGTCATTTCTTTTAGATTTGCATTGCAATGGAGGGCAAGATTACAACCAGCGTCAAATGCTTTTCTGGTATTTTCAACCATAGAACCCTTTAAACTTTTCATTGATAGATCATCTGAAATTATCAAATTTTTAAATCTAATATGATTTCTAATAACATTTATCATTTTCTTTGAATGTGTAACCGTATTAATTGGGTCAATTTTTTTAAAAACAATATGCGCAGTCATAGCAAAAAAAGATTTTTTTGATTTAAAAGCTTTAAAGTCATTCATTTTTAGAAAATTAAAATTCTTACTTATAATTGGAGTAAAATTATGACTGTCGACTTTTGCCAAACCATGACCTGGTATATGTTTTATAACAGTTCCAATTGAATTAGCGTTAAAATATTTAATACATAAATCACCAATTTCAGAGACAATCTGAGTATTTTTTGAAAAAGATCGATCTCCAATTATATTAGAACTGTTTTTATACCTGAGATCTAATACCGGAACAGTATTAATATTTATACCTAAAAATTTTAGAAGATGACTAATTTTATCTATAAATAATTTATAAATGAGATTAAATTCTTTTTTATTATTAACGAAAATGTTCCCAAAATATTCAGAGGTAAAATGATCTAGTGATATAATTTTATTCAATCTATTTACTCGGCCACCCTCTTGATCAATCATAATGGGATAATTTTTGTCTTTAAATATTTCTTTTATATGTGAAGTAAGTTTGATAATTTGTTTTATATTTTTTAAATTTCTAGAAAATAATATTATTCCCCAAGGTTTATATTTTTTTAAAAAAAGAATTTCTTGTTTATTTAATTTTATTCCCTTAATTCCAACAATAAAACACCTTTTATTAATCATTTTTATTGAGTAATTCCCAAAAAAGATATTTTTTCTTTTTTTTTGTTTTAGTATTTTTAACGTATTCAATAATATTTTGAGTATCATCTTCTAAAATTGGAAGTTTTTGAGAATATGATTGAATTTTTTTATTCAAATTACTAAGTGATCTATAAGATTTTTTTTTGTGTGAGTCCGAAAAATAATAATTTAAGGTAAAAAAAATAAAAATCATAATAATTAATAAAAAAATCAAATATCTAATTTCTTTTATCATTACATTTTATCTGGTGTATCAACACCAACGATATCCATGCCAGATTTGATGACATTTGAAATAGCTTTCAAAAGTATCAATTTATCTGAGGAAACTTTGTTATCTTTATTAATAAATCTTTTTTCTAAATTATGTTTACCGAGATTCCAGTAAGAATGAAATTCAGATGAAAGTTCATATAAATAGACAGGTATTCTGTGTGGTTCAAGTTTTGAGCAAGCTGTATCAATACATTTTGGCCATTCAGAAATTTTTTTTAAAATTTTAATCTCATCATTAGAGTATTCAAAATTAAAATCACTCAATTCAATCTTTGAATTTAGATCTTTGCCAATATGTCTAAAAACAGATGAAATTCTAGCATAACAATATTGGACATAATATAATGGATTATCTTTTGATTTTTCTTTTACAGCATCAAAATCAAAATCTAACTCTACATCACTACTTCTATTGAGCATTATAAATCTGGTTGCATCTTTTCCAACTTCTTTAATTAAATCGTCAACTGTAATATAGTCACCTTTTCTCTTAGACATCTTAAATGGTTTTTTATCTTTAATAAGTTTTACTAGTTGGCTAATTTTACAAATTAATTTATCTTTTTTTCCTGATAGAGCTTCGACTGAAGATGAAATCCTTTTAATATATCCAGCATGATCTGCACCAAGGATATTGATTAAATAATCAAATTTACGGTCAACTTTGTTTTTATGATAAGCAACGTCACTAGCAAAATAAGTCCAAGTTCCATCCGACTTCTGTAATGCCCTATCTTTGTCATCACCAAAATCGGTCGATTTAAATAATAATTGTTCTCTTTCCTCCCAGTTTTTATCATCATCTCCAGCTGGAGCTTTAATTTTTCCTTTGTAGACAAATTTATTTTTTTCTAAAATTTTTACTACGCTTTCTACTTCTTTTTTTAAAACAATATTTTTTTCACTAACAAAATTATCATGTTTAATACCTAGGCTTTTGAGGTTTTTTTTAATTAAAAGTAGTGCTTGTTCTATTGATAATACTGTTAACTTATCATTTATTTTGTCATAGTTATTAAAATTTAGGTCTGATTTTGCCGAAATTATATTTTTTGCAAAATCAATTATATAATCACCTGGATATAAATCAGGATTATCATTTGGGAATGTCTCATTAAATTTTATCTCTCTGCCTCTAAAGTATACAGATTTTGTGAAATTTATAATTTGATTACCATAATCATTTACATAATATTCTTTTGTAACCTTGTGTTTATTAAAAATTAAAAGATTAGATATTACATCACCTAGAATAGCTCCTCGACTGTGACCAACATGTAAAGGGCCTGTAGGATTTGCAGACACGAATTCAACTAAATAATTATTTTTTTTTTCATTGTTATTAATTCCAAATATTTTGTCGTTATCGATAATTTCTTTTATAAAATTTGACCAAAAAGATGCTTTAAATTTAATGTTTATAAAACCAGGCTTTACAACAGATATAGTTTCGATTTGGTCATCACAATTTTTAATTTCAAGTGTAAGTTTCTCTGCAAGTTTTATTGGGGATGTTTCATTAAGTTTAGATAAAACCATTGCTACATTAGTAGAAATATCGCAATTAAATTTTGGTGGGGGTATTTCTGCATTAATACCATTAAATGTTTCTGGAACTTTGAGTTGATTTTTTTTACTTAAATCAACAATGATTGATTTAACTTTATCTAAATATAATTCAAAAATATTCATTTGTTATCATTATAAAGGTTAATTGCATATCTATCAGTCATACCTGATATAAAATCTGAAATAGCTCTATATTTATCTTTAGTCAATTGATCTTTAGTAAGAAATTTTCTAGGGTTTGATTTAATTATTTTAAATAATCTCTTAATTATGATTTTACCTCTTTGATTCTTGTGAAGCACTAATTTATTATCATACATTTTATTTCTTAAAAATAATCTGATTTCTTTTTCTGATTTTTTCATTTTATCTGAAAAACCAACTATTGGCTGATTTGATGTTAAAACATCCTTAAATGACCTGATATTTAATTTTCTAATATTTTTTTTTGTATTAGTTAATAAATCTCTAATCATAGAATCTATTGAGTCCCTTATTATTTGGTAAATTGCAATCTTATAATTTTTTTTATTAATTTTATTTTTATATTTTTTATGAATTTTTTTAAAAAAATCTAATTCAATTAATTCTTCAAGTTTAAATAAGTTTGCTTTAATTCCATCTTGAATGTCATGATTATTATATGCAATATCATCCGATATAGCAGAAATTTGAGCTTCTAATGAAGGATATGTATTAAAATCAATTTTTTTCTTGAAAAATTTTAAACCAATTAGACTATTGATCATACTTAGATCATTTACTGGTCCATTGTGTTTTACAAGGCCCTCTAAAGTTTCAAGAGTTAAATTTAATCCAGCAAACTTAAAATATTTATTTTCTAAAAACATTACAATTCTTAGTGTCTGAATATTGTGGTCAAAACCACCATAATTTAGCATACATTCATCTAGAGCATCTTCTCCCGCGTGACCGAATGGTGTATGTCCCAAATCATGAGCAAGACTCAAAGTTTCAGCTAAATCTTCATTAAAATTTAAATATTTAGTTATTGATCTTGCAATTT
The DNA here is from genome assembly GCA_902571235.1 of uncultured Pelagibacteraceae bacterium. Taxonomy (GTDB): domain Bacteria; phylum Pseudomonadota; class Alphaproteobacteria; order Pelagibacterales; family Pelagibacteraceae; genus Pelagibacter. Next base: position 18,762 of record CACGBI010000010.1, on the reverse strand, counting down.
GAGCAACTTCAATTGAATGGGTTATTCTAGTTCTAAAGTGATCCCCTTCAGTGTTAACGAATACTTGGGTTTTATGCTTTAATCTTCTAAATGATGCGCTGTGTATTATTCGATCTCTATCTCTTTGAAAAGGAGATCGATATTTCGAATTAGCCTCTTTATTAAGTCTACCTTTACTTTTAAATACGCCTAACAAAGTGTCTTTTTTCATCCTTTAATTTAAATAATTAAGTATTATATTAGTAATATCAGTGTTCAGACATGATTAAAGAAATTAAATTTACAGATAAAGCTTTAAAACAAATAGATAATTTGTTAGCAAAAAAAGACAAAGGTTCTTTCTTTAGAATCGCTATCAAAGGTGGTGGATGTTCTGGTTTTCAATATGAATTCACTTTTGACAAACTAAAACAGGAAGATGATTTAAATTATCAAAATATTTTAATAGATAAAACTTCAGCAGATTTGTTAAAAGGATCAGAAGTTGATTATGTTTCTGAATTGATTGGTGAACAATTTAAAATATCTAATCCACAAACCAAATCTTCATGTGGTTGTGGAGTTTCCTTCTCAATTTAATGTTAATTTCATCTTGGAATGTAAATTCCGTTCGTGCACGAATTGAAAACATCAAAAGTTATCTTCTTAAATATAAACCCGATATATTAATGATGCAGGAAATTAAGACTGAAGATATTAATTTTCCTTATGATGATTTTTCTTCAATGGATTATGAAAGTCATGTTTTTGGTCAAAAAAGTTACAATGGTGTTGCGATAATTTCCAAAGGCAAATTAAAAAATATTAGGTTAGATCTAATTAAGGACAAATTAAAACAATCAAGAATTATTTCTGCTGAAGTTGAGTATAAAAAAAAAGTAATTCAATTAATAAATATTTATACACCTAATGGAAACCCAGTCGATACTGAAAAATATGATTATAAAAAAAATTGGATGGATCAATTAATAAAACAACTAAAAACTTTATCAAAAAAAAATTCTAATATAATTCTTGCAGGTGATTTCAATGTTATTCCAGCAGCAGAAGATGTTTATAATGTAAAAAGTTTTGAAGATGACGCTTTATATAGATTAGAGATAAGAAAAAAATTTAGAGAAATGCTTAATTTAGGTTTAAATGATGTTTACAGACATTTTAATGAAACAAAAGAGGGTTATACTTTTTGGGATTATATGAGAGGAGCTTGGCAAAAGAATAATGGTATGAGAATAGACCATTTCTTAGTATCGAATTCTTTAATTGATCAAATTAAATCAATAAATATAAATAAAGATCCAAGAGGAAGAGAAAAACCCTCTGATCACACTCCAATTGAAATTAAATTAGCTTAACGATTTTATTTTATTAACTAATTCTTCGTTTATATTACGAGGACCTTTGTCTTGTCTGTTCTTATGTCTTCTTTCACCAGGTAATCTTACTTCCCCCATTGATTTCATTTTATCAAAAAATTCATCTGCATGTTTTTGCCAATTAGCTCCTGCAGTTTTGTCAGGAGAGATGGCAAGAATAAATTCACCTCCACTAGGTGGACCACCATCATTATTATCTTTAGCAGCAGTTTCATAACTAAAATTATCACCAACTAAAGCACCAGCCATTAATTCAACCATCATTGCTATTGCAGAACCTTTATAACCACCAAAAGGAAGTAATACACCTCCGTCTGCAATTGCACCTGGATCAGTAGTATCTTTACCCTCTTTAGTTAAACCAGTTCCTAATGGAACTTTATGCCCTTCTCTTTTAGCAACTTGAACCTCACCCATTGCCATTGATGCCGTTGCCATATCATAAACCACTGGAGTTTTTCCAGGTCTTGGCCAAGCAAATGAAATTGGATTTGTTCCAAATAATGGCTTAATTGCTCCAGCAGGTGCTACTGCTGGCTTGTATGATGTGCAGGCAAAAGCAACTAAACCTTCTTCTGCTAATTTTTCTGTCTCAGGCCACATCGCAGCCATATGATGAGAATTATTTATAGCAAGTACTGCAACTCCATTTTCTTTTGCTGCTTTTGCTAATTCAGGCAACCCTTTATTTAAAACAACAGGTGCCAAACAATTATTCCCTTGAACTTTAATTACTGATGCTGAAATCTTTTTTACTTCTGGTTTTCCTTTACCATTAATTTTTCCACTTTTTAAACCACTTATATAAGCTGGTAATCTAAATAAACCATGAGATAATGAACCATCACGTTCAGCATTTTTAATTAAATTGGATAATATAGAAGCTGTTTCATCATCACAGCCATTAGCTAATAATGTTTTTTTAGCTAAGTCAAAAATTTCATCTAATGAAAGGGATACTGTACTCATCCCTTTATTAGATATTATTTATGATCAAAGATCAATTTTAAATTAACAGCCTTTGAAAGATTTTGACATGTTGCTGATTAAATCAAAATATAAATCTTTACCTGGGTTAAGAGTTGCTCCCAAAGGATCTAAAACACCTGTGCTAATATTCATATCTTTTGCAACTGCATTGATTATATCAGGATTAAATTGAGGTTCAGAAAACACACAACTTACTTTGTCATGTTCAATTATTTCTCTAATTTCTGCTAATTGTTCTGCTCCAGGCATTACATCTGTATTTACAGTGAAGGCACCTAATACATTTACATCAAATCTCTTTTCAAAATATTGATATGCATCATGAAAAACGATCGATTTAAAATCTTTATTTAATTCAGATTTTACTTTTTTAGTAAGTTTATCTAAATCTTTGTGTGCTTTCTTTAAATTAGCTTTATATTTAGAAGCATTTGCTTGATCATTTTCGATTAAATGTTCAGTCATTTCTTCTAATATTACTTTAGCATTCATTGGATCTAACCAAATGTGTGGATCATGTTCTCCGTGAGCGTGACCTTCATGACCGTGGTCGTCGTGATCATCCTCTTTGTGACCATCTTCATCATGCCCGTGGTCATCGTGATCATCTTCTTTATGACCTTCTTTATCGTGATCATCTTCTTTGTGGCCATCTTCATCATGTCCATGGTCATCGTGATCATCTTCTTTTTTAGCATGATCGTCGTGTCCATGATCATCATGTTCATCAAATATGTTTCTTTCTCTAAATTTTAATTTATTTAATCCTTTAATTTCCATTAATTCTATTTTTTCAGCTTTTTTGGCTATAGATTTTAATGGTTTTTCTAAAAAGCTTTCTAAGTCTTCTCCAACCCAAAAAATTAAGTCAGCATTTTGTAGCATCTTTGCATGCGATGGCTTCAATGCAAATCCATGCGGTGAAGCATAACCATCTACTATTAAATCTGGTTTACCTACCCCATCCATCAAATAACTTGCTAATGAATGTATAGGTTTTATTGATGTAACAACTTTTACATCAGCATTTGCTGGTGCAAAAATAGTTAATAAAGATAATATTGATAGTATAAATGGTAACTTTTTAATGTTTTTCATAATAGTAATATTTAAAGGTTGTTATAATATAACACTATGTAATAATATAACATTTATAAGTCAAGCAATTAAATGAGCACAAATCAAAATATACTAGTTAAATTAAAAGAAGCTGGTTTTCGTATAAACGACAAATGGCTAGTTAAAGGTGTAACTTTACAAATTGAAAAAGGCAAAATAGTTACTCTAATTGGCCCAAATGGTTCTGGAAAAAGCACCACTGCTAAAATTGCATTAGGTATTTATAAAAAAATAGACGGAGAAGTTGAAAAATATACAAATAAAGTTGGATACGTTCCTCAAAAAATTTCAATTGATTGGACATTGCCTCTTAGAGTTAATGATTTCATGACGCTAACTGAAAATCTTAAAGCAGAAGCTATTAATGAAGCTTTATCATTAACAGGTGTAATTCATCTTAAAGATAAAAATTTAGGTGATCTTTCAGGTGGAGAATTCCAAAGAGTATTGCTTGCAAGAGCTATTTCAAAAAAACCAGAATTATTAGTACTTGATGAGCCGGTACAAGGTGTAGATTTTACAGGGGAGATTGCTTTATACGAACTTATAAAAAAGATTTCTGATGAATTGAATTGTGGAATTTTATTAATTTCTCATGACTTACACACGGTTATGAGCGCAACTGACCATGTTGTTTGTTTGAATGGTCATGTTTGTTGTTCAGGAACTCCAATAGATGTTGCTAAAAATAATGAATATAAAGCTTTATTTGGTGAACAAGCTTCTCAAATATTGACAAGATATGAGCATAGACATGATCATATTCATACAAGTGAAGGTGAAATAAAAAAAAATTAGATGTTAGATGACTTTTTTATAAGGGCTTTGTTAGCTGGACTTGGTGTTGCAATTGTAACAGGACCTCTTGGATGTTTTGTAATATGGAGAAGATTATCATATTTTGGTGATACGCTTGCCCACTCTGCATTACTTGGAGTTACTTTAGCTTATACTATGGAATTTAATATTGCTTTTTCAGTATTCATAATTTCATCCTTAATCGCATTAATTCTAATACAACTTCAAAAAAGAACTAATCTTCCAGGAGATGCTTTGCTAGGTCTTTTAGCACACTCTTCTTTAGCGGTTGGACTTGTTGTAATAGGCTTTTTAACATTCATCAGGTTCGATATCATGGGATTATTATTTGGTGATATATTAGCTGTTACAGTAGATGATTTATTAATCATATGGATAGGTGGACCATTAATACTTTTAGTTTTAAAATTAATTTGGAAACCTTTATTTGCATCAACTGTAAATTATGAGTTAGCAGAAGCAGAGGGTTTAAACCCTGATAGAGCTAAAGCAATTTTTACAATCTTAATGGCTGGGATTATTGCAATATCAATTAAAATGGTTGGCTTACTATTAATTACAGGAATGTTAATTATACCAGCAGCGATGGCTCGAAACATTTCTGATAGTCCACAGAAAATGGTTGTCTACTCAATTATTGGAGGTGTGTTGTCAGTAATATTAGGATTGTTCTCTTCTTTAGAATTTAATACATCATCTGGACCTTCAATTATAGCAGCTGCTTTATTCTTATTCATACTTTCTTTATTAAATATAAAACAATCAATTAAATTGAAAAATTAAATGGGAATCAGTAAAATAGATAAAATGCACAGCCTTTCTAAAAATCAGCAAATTATATTTGACTTAATTGATAAATCACCTGAACCATTAAAAGCATACACAATACTTTTTAATGTTCAAAAAAAAGGCATTAAAGCTCCCTTGCAAGTTTATCGAGCATTAGATAAATTAGTTGAAATAGGAAAAATTCACAAAATTGAAAGTCGAAATGCCTTTATTGCCTGTCATAATTCAAGTTGTCAGGTAGCTAAAGCTACTGCATTTTCAATCTGTGAGATTTGTGAAAAAGTAACAGAAATAAGTAGCGCAGGTCTTTCTAAATACTTAGCTAATTTCAAAGACAAAGATGGTATGAAATATAGTAAATACAATCTTGAGTTTTTTGGATTATGCAAAAAATGTAGATAAGTTATTATCTAAAATCAAAATAAAACAAGCTGAAAGGAAAACGTATGTTTATTAAGAAGTATCTTAAATGGATAAGCACATTTCTAGTTTTAGTTGGTATTCTATTAACAAACCTAAATATATATCCTTTAAATATATACTTTCATGGATTAGGAGTTGTTGGTTGGACTATCGCTGGATTTATTAGCAAAGATAAAGCGATACTAACTAATTTTGGATTACAGATACCATTATTTATCGTTGGTATTTATAAGGTTGTATTTTAATTTTGAAGTAGACTTTGGTTTTAATTAGTTTAGATATTGACGAATCAACCTTCTGATTCCCATATTAATTAATTTATTTATAGAATTTTTTTCAATCTAGAATTACATACTTCTTAAGTCATGAATCGATAGGAACCGAAAACAATAATATAAAGGAGAAAAAGAATGGAAATGACTTTAATTTACACGGTTATAGGGTTTGCCCTTGCCGGTTATAGCGTAATCGCTAACGACTCAATTCAAACACTTGGTACATTTATAGCTTCAAAAAAGAAGTGGTTTAAATGGTATACACTTGCAGGATCTGCATCAGCTGTAATGATTTTTGCGTTAGCTTGGGGATGGTATTCATATGATGGTGATATTTCTTATGGAAGATTAACTAGAATACCTTATCAAGAAATTCAGTGGTATCATGCAGTAGCGCCTGCAATATTACTATTATTAACAAGAATTGGAATACCTGTATCAACAACCTTTTTAGTTCTTTCAGCATTTGCTTCAACAGTTGTGCTTGAAAAAATGTTGTTAAAAAGTGTAGTTGGTTATGGTTTAGCAGCAATGGTCGCTTATATTGCTTGGATTGTTGTATCAAAATTTATCAATGAAAAATTAGATGAAGTTGATGAAAAATATATAGGCTTTTGGAGAAACTCAGTATGGGTTACTTCGGGTTGGCTATGGTGGGTTTGGTTATCTCACGATGTAGCAAACATCGCTGTATATCTTCCAAGACAACTGGATATAACAATTCTGCTTACTGTAATGGCATATTTTACGGTTTTATTATTTTACATCTTCTACATTCAGGGTGGACGAATACAAACTGTAGTTTTAGAAAAAACTGGAACTAGATATGCAAGATCAGCTACAATTATCAATGTAATTTATGCAGGTGTTTTATACTACTTTAAAGAACTTAATGATTTGCCTATGTCAACCACATGGGTTTTCGTTGGATTATTATGTGGTAGAGAACTTGCAATTTCAACAATGAACAAAGATTATAAGTTTAAGTATGTCTTCCCATTAATTGGTAAAGACTTTCTTAAAATGATCTTTGGACTAAGTGTATCCGTTGGAATTGTTTTAGCAATTCACTACATAATCATTCCAAATAATTGGTTTTAAATTTATTTAAGTAGTCGTGTTATTAATTTAGCACGGCTACTTTATCTCATTATTTTTAATAATTAGAGATTTTTTTAAATAATTTATTAGATAACTGTTTTGTAGTTAGTTTAAAATTATTATTTATAATAATATTAGGGTTTTTAGGAAATTCAGGTTTTAAATCTTTTCCCCAAATATTCTTAATATTTTTCTTGTGATAAATTTTCTTTTTTTTCTGTTTAATTATTTTTTTAATATCTGACTTAATATAAATTTCTAAATAATTATCAAAATTTTTGCGGTTCCATTTTCTTGTTTTTTCAAATAAAGCAACTACAGCATAAATTACATTTATTTTTTGTTTTGTAATTCTTTTTGCAAATTTACTATATCTTATGGATAATTTAATTCTTTCTTTATAATCATAACTTTTAAGATTGAAGGATTTTCTTATATCATCACCACTAAGTAAGATTGTTGGTCCATATAATCTAGTAATTTTATTATGAATATTTTTAGCTATTGTTGTTTTTCCAGAGCCAGGTAAACCAGTGATCCAAAAAAAAATTCCACTTTTTTTATTAAACTTCTTCATAAAACCTCAATAATATAAAATTTTAATTCAATATAATTTTAATAATTAATTCTTTTATATTACTTTTTTAAATTAATATTCTTTATTTTTTTAAAATTAGTTAAATCCTCGTAATCATCAAACTCATACCAAAAATCTTTGTATTCAACACATTTAATCTTAATTTTATCTTTAATTAATCTATTAATAAATTGAGTGAATTGTAAATTTTTATTATTAAAAGATTTATATTTTTTTATGATAATTTTTATACAATTTTTTGGAATGAATATAACACCAAGAAATTGACCATTGATTGTTTTCAAATTATTTTCATCTATTACATTTCCAATTTCTTTTAAGTTTGAATTTGAGTCTACGATAAAAGTTTCCGCATCATCAAAAATGTCTTTATTTCTTTTATTCCATACATATTTCCAATTTTTTATATAAGGGATTGTGATGTATTTATTTTTTGTTTTATAAAAAATTTTAAATATTTTTTTTGAAAAAATTATATCGGTATATGAAATTAATGTATCTAATTTTGATTTTTTAAGTCCTAAAATAGAAGAATATACCATATCTGTAGACTGATATTTATTATTGTTAATAAAATTAATTTCATTTAAATCTTTTAATTCAGATTTAATATTATTAGGTTTAAAACCAGTTATAACCATAATATTTTTAATTAAATAAAATTTTGCACTATTTATTATATGTCTAATCAATGAAATTTGATTTATTTTTATTAAACATTTATTTTTTTTAATTTTCTTAAAAATACGTGAGCTTTTTCCTGCTGCTAATAATATCAAATTCATGAAAAAAACTTTTTTAAACTTTTTAAAATCAACTTTTTTGATCCCATAGGTCTCTCAGGATGAAACATTAAACATAAAATCTTTTTATATTTGTGTTCTGCTATTTCTATGGAACCGTCTTTTGTTGAAGAAACACTAACATAGTCTTTTGGTAAATGTTTAATATAATAATTATGATATGAGTTTACATGTAATGATTTGTTTTTTATAAATCTGCTTTTTTTTAATTTTAAAAGATGAAATTTTCTAACGTGTTTTTTAATTTTTAATAACTTAATATTATTTAATTTAGCTAATAATTGAAAACCTCTACAAATTAATAAGATTGGCTTCTTTTTTTTTAAAAAATAATTAAATAAATATCGTTCATAATCATCTCTAATTTTATTTTCATTTGTTTTCTTATATTCGTATAAATCACCACCACCTGCTAAGATAAGCCCACAAGCAGATCTTATATTTTGAAAGTTAATTTTATATTTTTTTTTAAATGAAATTGGTTGAATACTTAGTTCTAAATCTTTTATAAAATCAGATAAATCTTCATCAATAATAAAATTAATTTTTTTAAATTGATCAATTTTAATTTTAGGAGATAAGACTATTGATTTCATTAATGAATTATTGAGTATTTTTTGTTATTACAATCTATATAAACTTTTTTAGATCTTGCAAAATCTTTATAAACTCTATCACCAACTCCAATTATAGCCGGTAAACCTAGTTCCATGCATCTTATAGCCATATGAGAGTTGGAACCACCGTATTTAGTCACTAATCCTTTAATATTATATGAAAATAAAAAATCAAACCCTGGATCAGCATTTTCAATTAATACGAATTTGTTAGAGACAAGTTTAAAATTGCTAATCTTATTTAATTCTATTATTTCACCTATCTGAGTTTCTTTAGAAATATAGTTTTCCTTTGAACTAATATTTTGGAAAATATAAAAGTCTTTTTTATCAGTTATTACATCTGGCGACAAAATAAATTGCGAAAACTTATAAGATTTTTCATTAATACTTATATTTCTTGAGATAATTTTTCTCAATCTTTCTTGCTCTAAGTTATTAAAAGATTTGAGTATAATATCTATATCTAAATGTTGGAATTTTTTAACATCTATATCCGTTTCATTTGCTAAATTTTCAAGATTAATAAAAATTTCATTTATTGATTTTGTAAAAATTAATTTTGAGTACTCTCTTTGTTCAATTGATTTTTTTGCAAAATTAATAAATTGTTCAAAATTAAATTCTAACGAATTTTTTTTAAATATCTTATTAATCTTATTAATTTTTTTCTTATCAAATTTAAATTTATTTTTATTCTTTAAAAATGGTTCTTTTGATTCATTTGAGAAATAATTTCTAAAATTTTTTTCATAATTTTTAGTTAATATAGAATAAGTTGAAGGTCTTAAATGACCATAATTTGATAAAAAATTTTTAAATGAATTCTTTTTTTTGGATATATAATAGTCATGATTAATTTTTTTTGAAATTGTATTTAAAGATAAATAAAAATTTTCCAAATCTTTATTACTGATTAATTTTGTTTTTAATAAGCTATCTAAAATACTTTTACTAATGAAAGCACACCTTGCTATACCAGCAAATGATAATGTACCAAAACGTTTACAATCACTGATTAAATAGTATATTTTTTGAATATGGCTTAGCTTTGATCTTTTTATAGATGAAATTTTTTGTTTCAAAATATCAATTCTTTTAATTTCCTTATTCAGAACATTATATTTTGGATTGATAATTTTGTTTGTTAATTCTTTTAAACAAGATATGAAAACTTTTTTCTCTGATTTTTTTAGGGGTAAAGATTTATTATTCAACAATGAAAAGTCAAAACAAGTGTTAATTAGCTCAAATTCAATTTTATCATGTATTTCTGGATTTTTTGTAATTCTATTAATATAAAAATTAATTAATTTTGTTGAAATATTTTCATTCAAATTTCTTGGTAAAAAAGAATTAAGGTCAACTCTTAAATCAATGTAAGGTGTGCCTGCAAAGTTAAGCATCAATTTATTTGGATAAACATCTTTGTAACCATAGTCAGATCGTTGTTGAGACCAAATAGAATTAGTAATTAACTCAGAATATAAAGATGAAGCTAATTGAGAAGGTTTTCTTCCAATCATTTCAGCCGGATTCCAATCAGACATATTTGAGAGCACAGTTTTGTTACCAAATAAAGTTTCGTTTTTTTGATTTGTTTTATCAAATTTTGCTGCAAGATTAGCTAAAACTAAATTAAGTTTTTGTTTATTAACTTTTTTTTTATGACCAAGTAAAGGTCGACATTGAAGTATACTTAAATTATTTTTTTTAATGCAAAATTCAATATCAAGTCTGTCATTATTGAAAGTTTTTTCTAATACTTTAATAACTTTAATTAATTGTTTAAACTTATCAGGAATATAATTACAGTCTTTGAATATAGTAGTTGATTTTAAAGTAGGGTTAAATTTACCAGAGGTAATCAAATCTGATTTACCAGATTTATCATAATTAATGTCATAATAATGAGAATTTGTTGTTTTATCCTTAGTAAAAACAACACCAGCAATATCTGGTTTACTAATAAATTTTTGTATTAAGATTTGATCATTATCATTCTTAAATTTTCGAATTATATGATGTATCTTTTCTTCAATTACACTGAAATTTTTTTTCTTAACAATGTGAGAATCATAATAACCAGCCCTGCTATTTTTTTTACTATCTTCATTTAAAGCAGAAGATCTTATTATAATATCGCAATTAAATTGTTTCTTAATATTATTAATACAATCATTTTTTTTTTTTAAAAAATACTTTTTCTTAAAAAATAAAAATTTAGGTACAATCTTATTATTATATTTTTTAATTATTTCTAATGTGTTTGCTTTAGTACTTATGTTCATATTTAAGAATTATAAATAAATCTATATTATATTTAATTAATTAATTAATCTTTTTTTTAATATTGTTTGAGCTACAACTTTATTTCCATAAGATGTTAAATGGCCCCCATACTTACCTTCTAAATATAGTTTTTTAACGTCATCTTTCTGAAAAATTTCAGTAAAATCGATAACATTAAATTTATTCTTAATTCTCAGAAAAAACTTTTGATAAGCTTTGTTTTTAATTGATAAGTCGTATTTTTGAGGAAAAATTAAAAAAACTAATTTATGATTTTTTTTCTTAGATATTCTATCAATACTCAGCAACAGTTTATATATTAAATCTGTATTATTTTTTTTTGTAAAATAATAATCATTTTTTTTACAATTTGTATTAATTATAAAGTCATAAATCTTATTTTGATTTATGTTTAATATTTTCAAAAATGAGAAAAATATTAAATTATAGTTATGCTTAATATTTTTCATAAACGAAATTAAATATGGAAAACTTAACTTATATTTTAGAAATTTTTCTTCATAAAAAAATTCACTTTTTTTCAATTCATTGATTAACTTTTCAATTCTATCAAAATCTTTCATAGATTGAATTGGATTATTTCTTAAAATTAATTTTTTGTTTTTTAAATTAAATTTTGGTTTAAATGCATATATATTATTAAATTCCTGATAATGTTTCCATGATGATAGACATCTAGATAATGTTTCTGGCACAAATCCAATATAGACAGTTTTTATATTTTTAGGAATATTGGTAGATGAATATTTTAAATATATTTGATCTAAACCATAATTGCCAACACCAAAGTTAAGTCCATTAGATTTTGATGATTTAGATAAATAATTTTGCCAAGTTTGATTATTCTTAACATATCTACAAAATACAAAAGAGTCTCCAAATGATGCAAATTTAAAACTTTTATTTTTAAGCAAGGTTGTTTTTCTTTCTCCTAATTTACCAAAAAAAATATTATTACTTTTATTATTTACTTTTTCTTCATGTTTTGTATTGGGTTTCCAATTCCATCCTAATAAGGGATCATGAGTCTTCTTCAAAAAATTTTTTATTTTATCTTTTTTAAATGATGGGTATTCATCTTTTTCTGTGATAATCCATGGAATCTTTGATTGTAAAAATTTAATATTAAGTAATAAAAAAAATTCTATAAGTACAATTAATATAATTATGTATGATATGATCAGCACTTCTTAAATATACTTAAATAAATTTCAATTTATATTATAAATTACATATTTGGATTGAATAATATATTAATATTTAGTTATCTGATTTAATCAATCTGATAATTTTTTTAATCAAAACTTCAATAATAGAAATTCCGGAAAATCTTCTAGTTAAATATAAACTTTTATCACTTGTTTTAATTGGTTTTTGCCAATTACCATATTGATATTCTAAGTAATTCTCTGGTGGATAGGGAGCTAAATGATCTTTATCAAATAATCTTATTTTATTCATATTATCAATTAAGTTTTCAGGTATTTGAAATTTATTTCTCCAATAAACTTTTTTTTTTTTATTATGACTCCATCCTTGAATTGTATATGATGTTGTTTCTTTTGGTAATTTACCAATAAAATCTATTTTCAATTTAGATAAATCTTTTGAATATTTTTCAATAATAAATCCTGAGTTTTTTATTTCAGATAATAACTGATCCATTTTTTGTTCTACTTCATTAGAATAAACACTTAATTCTACATCCCAATCCCATGGTATGAATCCTTTATGTCTAATTGCTCCAAGTAAAGTCCCAGCTGCTAAGAAATATCTAATTTGAAGTTTGTCTAATAAATTACATATTTTTAAAAACTCACTTTTTCTTATTTCTAATTCATGAGTTGTTCTCATTCTTATTTTATCAGGACTTTCTCTCGTAAATACAATTTCAATTTTTCTTAATATTTTATTAACAATATTTGGATAAAATCTAATCATCTTAATTTCTTCCATAAATATCTTGATACCTCACGATGTCCGTTTCCTTTAATATAGATCCAATCTGAGCTTCAATAATCTTAACTGGTTTTTTGTAAGGATTTTCAATTCTATGAACTGAACCTAAAGGAATAAAAATAGTTTCATCAGGCTTCATAGTAAAATATTTTTTATTTAAAGTAATCCTAGGTTTTCCTTGGGTAACTACCCAATGTTCTGCTCTATGGTGATGTTTTTGAAGACTTAGAATACCTTTAGGTTTTACATATAGTTCTTTGATCAAGAATTTTTTACCTTTAAATAAATTTACATAATTACCCCAAGGTCTATGAAATATATTTTGCTTTTTAAAATATTGTCTTTTATTTTTTCCATACATCTTACAGATTTCTTTCCAAGAACCTAAATCAGACCAAGGAATATCTAATTTAATAGCGCTTATATCTTTTGTTTTTTCTAATATTGCATAATCAAAAGATTTGGAAGTTACTTTGGTAAATGCTTGTTTGTTTAAATAATATACATTACTTTTATATTTTGCTTTTGTTACAGCTTTTTTACAATTTCGGTAAATATTTGGTTGATAATTCATGAAATTATTAATTATTGAGTCTTTTCTCAAATAAAACATTCCAGAATTCCAATAACCTTTTTTACTAATTATTTGTTTAGCTTTAGCCTCTTTTGGTTTTTCTACAAATCTAGTTACTTTGTTATTTCTTGTTAAAAAATAACCAAATTCATTAGATGGTTTAGTAGGTTTAATTCCAAAGATAAAGATATTATTCTGAGTTAATCTCTTTTGATTTTTTTTTATAGCTTTATTAAATAAACTAACCTTCTCTATCAAATGATCAGCTGCTAAAAATATTATAGGTTGTTCGTTTGGAATATCCTTTATTAGTGCCGTACTTAAGATAGCTGGTGCTGTATTTCTTTTAGCTGGCTCTAAAACTATTTTAAACTTTCTAATTTTATGTTTTTTTAAATGTTTTTTAACTTGTTTTAAATATTTTGTATTCGTACTTATTATTGGCGAGTCAAATATAGACGTTTTTACTCTTTCTAAAGTTTTACCAAATAAAGTCCAATTACCAAAATCGATAAACTGCTTAGCTTGATGTTTTTTATCATTGGGCCAAAGTCTAGTTCCTGCTCCACCACATAAGATAACTGGGCGAATTTTCATTAAATTTTCGAGTAATCCTTAACTTCTTTTTTCTTTCCTGGATGAGTTGGAGCTCCTAAATATGCTGGTCCAACAGTTTGAGCGTATTTCCAAAGAGTACCTGATCCAAAATCAGATTTTCTAGCTTTCCATTTTCTTCTTCTTGAAGCTAATTGTGCTTTTGATAATCGAACGTTAATTGTTCCTTTCTTGGCATCAATATCAATAATATCACCATTACGTAATAGAGCTATAGGTCCACCTAAAGCTGCCTCTGGTCCTACATGACCTACACAAAAGCCTCTAGTTGCTCCTGAAAACCTACCGTCAGTAATTAGAGCAACCTTTTCTCCTTTACCTTGACCATAAATAGCACCTGTTGTTGAAAGCATTTCTCTCATACCCGGTCCACCTACTGGTCCTTCATATCTTATAATTATCACATCACCATCTTTGTATTTTCTGCTTTGAACTGCTTTCATCGCACTTTCTTCATTATCAAAACATCTCGCTTTTCCAGTAAATTGTAATTTTTTTAAACCTGCAATTTTAACAATTCCACCTTCGGGAGCTAAATTACCTTTTAATCCAACAACACCTCCATCAGGTGATAATGGCCTATTATAAGCTCTTAACACTTTTTGTTTAGGATTAAATTTAATTCCTCTTAAATTTTCTTTCATTGTTTTGCCTGTAACTGTCATACAATCACCATGGATATAGCCACCATCATAAAGAGTTTTCAATAGCATTGGCACACCACCAGCTAACCACATATCTTTTGCAACATATTTTCCACCTGGTTTTAAATCAGCTAGGTAAGGTGTTTTTTTAAATATTTTTGCAACATCCATTAAGTCAAATTTAATTCCTGCTTCATTTGCAATAGCTGGTAAATGTAATGCTGCATTAGTTGAACCACCTGTTGCAGCAACTATTGTTGCAGCATTTTCTAATGCTTTTCTTGTAACGATATCTCTTGGTTTAATTCTTTTGGCAAGTAATTCCATTACCATTTTACCACTTAACTTTGCGTACTTATCTCTTTCTTCATAAGGGGCTGGAGTTCCTGCTGAATAAGGTAATGCTAATCCAATCGCTTCAGATACGCACGCCATAGTATTTGCTGTAAACTGACCACCACAAGCACCTGCACTAGGACATGCAACTAATTCTAATTTTCTTAATTCTTTTGCAGACATTTGTCCCGAAGAATGTTTTCCAACAGCTTCAAAAACATCTACAACAGTTACATCTTTACCTTTATATCTTCCTGGTAGTATTGATCCTCCATAAATAAAAACACTTGGAACATTTAGTCGAACCATCGACATCATCAAACCTGGTAAAGATTTATCACAACCTGCAATGCCTACTAATGCATCATAACAATGTCCTCTTACCGTAAGTTCTGCTGAATCTGCAATTACCTCTCTAGAAATCAATGAAGACTTCATTCCTTCATGACCCATTGCAATACCGTCAGTAACTGTAATTGTACAAAATTCTCTTGGAGTACCGCCTGAAGCTCTAACACCTTTTTTAACAGATTGAGCTTGTCTCATTAATGCAATATTACACGGAGCTGCTTCATTCCATGTGGATACAACACCTACAAATGGTTTGGAGACATCTTTTTCAGTTTCACCCATTGCATAATAAAATGATCTATGTGGGGCTCTATCAGCTCCTAAAGATGTATGTCGACTTGGCAATTTTTTCTTATTGAATTTCCGCATTATAAACTTTCAATAGTTAATGATATTTTTTTGATATCATCTTTTAAATTACTATAGTTAGTTTTTTCTTGTTCAACAATATTTTTTGGAGCTCTATCTGTAAATCCTTTATTAGATAGTCTCTGAGATATCTTGTCCATTTCCTCTTGATATTTGTTCTGCCTTTTAAGTAAATTTTCCTTTATTAGATCTAAATCAACATTCTCATCAAAATAGATCTTAAATATATCGCCAGAGATAACTAGTGTAGCTGATGGCTTTTCTTGGTCTTTATCATAGAAATTATTGATACGACCAAGCTTTTTGAGAATGATTTCATTATTAGTCATTAATGTTTTATTTTTTTTAGCAATCTTATTAATTGAAATATCAATAAATGAACCTGGGCTCACATTTAGTTCATTTTTAAAAGATCTAAGTTCAGAAATAACATTGATAATACTTTCTACATCTTTCATAGATTGATCTTTCTTAGCTTTTCCTGATGGCCAATTAGCATACATGAGAAAATTTTTATCTGATTTATCAAACTTATTTTTTAACCATATTTCTTCGGTAACAAATGGAATAAATGGATGAAGAATAATTAGTATTTGTTTAAATATATATGCCGATACCTCTTTTACTTCTTTTTTTGATTTTTCATCATCTGAAAACAGAATAGTTTTTGAAAGTTCAATGTACCAGTCGCAATAAGAATGCCAGGCAAACTGGTAGGCATTTTTAGCTGCTTCATCAAATCGATAATCTTTAAGACTTTTCTCTATTCTATTTTTTGTTTGAATTAATTCTGAATAAATCCATTTATTTATGTTTACTGTAGTTTTAGGAACTTTATCTGTTTTATTAAAATCACATTTATTGGTAATTAAAAAATTATTAGCATTCCATAATTTATTTAAAAAATTCCTATATCCCTTAACTCTATCTTCTGAAAGTTTAACATCTGTACCTGGTGATGCCATTGAAAGAAGAGTAAATCTTAATGCATCAGCACTATATTTTTCTATTAAATCTAGAGGATCGATAACATTTCCTTTTGACTTAGACATCTTTTGTCCTTTTTCATCTCTAACTAAAGCATGAACATAAATATCTTTGAATGGCTCTTTATTCAAAAATTCCATTCCAAACATCATCATTCTTGCTACCCAAAAAAAGATAATATCAAAACCTGTAACCAGCACTGTTGTGGGATAAAATTTTTTTATAAAATCTGTTTTATCAGGCCAACCTAATGTTGCAAAAGGCCATAGACCTGATGAAAACCATGTATCTAATACGTCAGGATCTCTAATTAAATTAACATCTTTTTTATAGAACTTTTTAGCTTGTTTTTTTGCATCGATTTCGTTTGTGGCAACAAATATTTTTTTATCGGGACCATACCAAGCTGGTATTTGATGGCCCCACCAAAGTTGTCTTGAAATACACCAAGGCTCAATATTATTCATCCATTGAAAATAAGTTTTTGACCAATTAGCTGGAAAGAAATTTGTTTTTTTAGATTTTACAATTTTTTTTGCTTTAACAGATAATTTTTTTGCATTAACGAACCATTGCTCTGTTAAGAATGGTTCAATTATTGAATTTGATCTATCACCATATGGTACTTTATTTTTTATATTTTCCTCTTTAACAAAAAAATCTTTTTCTTTTAATTCATCTAATATTTTTTTACGAGCTTCAAATCTATCTAAACCGATATAATTTTCTGGAGCATTTTTGTTAATCTTTCCATCTTCGGTAAAAACATTTATAATATCTAATTTATTTCTTTGTCCCACATCATAGTCATTAAAATCATGCGCAGGAGTTATTTTTAAAGCACCTGTTCCTTGTTCTGGGTCAGCATAATTATCTTTTATAATTTTAATCTTTCTACCGACGATAGGGATAGTAACTGTCATACCGACATATTTCTTAAATCTTTTATCCTTTGGATTTACTGCAATTGCAGTATCACCAAGCATAGTTTCAGGTCTAGTCGTCGCTATAGTTATAAATTCATTAGATTTATCTATTGGGTATCTAATATAGTAAATTTTAGAATTCATCTCTCTTTGATCAACTTCTAAATCAGATATGGCTGTTTTTAAAACAGTGTCCCAATTAACTAATTTTTCTGCTTTATAAATTAGTTTATTTTTATGTAATTCAACAAAAACTTTAATTACAGATTTGGATAGATTTTCATCCATAGTAAAAGCATTTCTAGACCAATCACATGAGCAACCTAGTTTTTTTAGTTGATTGATTATTATATTTCCGTATTGATTTTTCCATTCCCATACTTTTTTAATAAATTGTTCTCTACCTAAATTATTTTTATTTAAATTTTCTTTCTCTAGTTTTTTTTCCACTAAAGCTTGAGTGGCAATACCAGCGTGGTCTGTTCCAGGTTGCCATAAAGTTTCATAATTATTCATTCGATAATAACGTACCAATAGATCTTGAATTGAATTATTTAGAGCATGACCCATATGAAGACTTCCTGTTACATTAGGAGGTGGGATTACTATTGAGAATTTTTTTGTATTTTTTTTAGGTTTGAATAGTTCATTTTTTTCCCAGTAATCATAAATTTTATCCTCAGACTTTAAATGATTATATTTACTATTCTCACTCATTAAGACTTATAATTCTTTAAATTAAAGTTTTTATTTGTAAAATAAAACAATCTTTTAGATA
>CACGBI010000009.1 GCA_902571235.1 uncultured Pelagibacteraceae bacterium | reverse complement strand
GAGAGAGTACAGCTATTTATATTGAAAATATTTTAACTAAATTAACAACGATTGGTGCATTATATTTAACACTAGTTTGCTTAATGCCTGAATTTTTAATTGCAAATTATCCAATACCTTTCTATTTAGGTGGTGCATCAATTTTAATTGTTGTTGTAGTTGCTATTGATACAGTTACTCAAATTCAAACTAGACTCATGAGTTCTCAATATGAACAACTTATTAAAAAAACTAAATTTGGTAAGTAAGTGAATATAATTTTATTTGGACCTCCTGGTGCTGGAAAAGGTACACAGTCTAAATATCTTGTAAACAAATTAAATGCTTTTCAAATTTCCACTGGGGAACTTTTAAGAGAAGAAATCAATAAAAAGTCAGCCATTGGAATGGCTATCAAAAATGACATGAATAATGGAAATTTTGTTAGTGACGAAATAGTTAATAAGCTTATAAAAAATTTAGTTTTTGATCCTCAAAAAAAAGACAAATTAATTTTTGATGGATATCCAAGAACTTTGAGTCAGGCTAGAAATTTAAATTTATTACTTGAAACATCAAATCAAAAGATAGATTTAATTTTATTTCTTAACGTTGATAAAGAGACAATCATCAAAAGAATTGAGAAAAGAAAAATGATTGAAAAGAGACACGATGATGAATCTTCAACTATACTAAAACGATATGATACATATATGAAAACAACCCAACCAGTTTTAAATTTCTACTCTGAGAATCCAAACTTTAAGGAGATCAATGGAAGTCTAGAAATAGACGAAATAACAAGGAAAATAGACACTTTTCTAAATGTTTAACCCGTTGACTTTAAAAGATCTTCTTATATAAAAGGGCTCAAATTATCACAAATTTTATGGCTCGGATCGCAGGTATTAACATTCCCCAAAATAAACTTGTTCATATAGGTTTAACTTATATTTATGGAATTGGAGATAAATTTTCTAAACAAATTTGTTCTTCATTAGAAATTCCCCAAAAAAAAAGAATTAACGAACTCACTGATGATGAAATTTTAAAAATTAGAGAATACATAGATCAAAATTTTAAAGTAGAAGGAGATCTAAGAAGAGATTATTCATTAAGTATTAAAAGATTAATTGATTTAGCTTGTTATAGAGGTTCTAGACATAGAAAGAAATTACCTGTTAGAGGACAAAGAACTAGATGTAACGCCAGAACCAGAAAAGGTAAGGCCATAGCTATTGCTGGAAAAAAATTAACACCAACTAAAAAATAATAATGGTAAAAACAGATAAAGTTGAAAATAAAGATCAAAAGATAGATAAGTCATCAAAAAAATCTAATAAAAGTTCTTACTCAAAAAAGAAAAAAGTTAAGAAAAATATTTTGAATGGCATTGCTTATGTTCAATCTACATTTAATAATACAATTATTTCCATTGCAGATACAAATGGAAATGTAATTTCATGGGCGTCCGCAGGTCAAAAAGGTTTTAAAGGATCAAGAAAATCAACTCCATATGCTGCACAAATTGCTGCTGATGCTGCTGCGTCTAAAGCCTTAGATTATGGAATGAAAACTTTATCAGTTGAGGTAAAAGGTCCAGGTTCTGGAAGAGAAACTGCTTTAAGAGCTTTACAAGCTAGAGGTTTTAAGATTTTATCTATAAAAGATACAACGCCGATGCCGCATAACGGTACACGTCCACCAAAAAAAAGGAGAGTTTAATGGAAACTGAAAATGTTAATGTTAAAAATTGGAAATCATTAATTAAACCTGCTAAATTAGATGTTAAACTGAGTGATGATCTTACTCATGCAAAAATAATTGCTGAACCATTAGAAAAAGGTTACGGATTAACATTAGGAAATTCTTTAAGAAGAATACTTCTTTCTTCGATCCGTGGTGCAGCAGTAACATCTATTCAAATTGATGGTGTATTACATGAATTTACTTCTATAAAAGGTGTAAGAGAAGATGTTACAGACATTGTATTAAATGTTAAATCATTAGCACTAAAAAGTTTATCTGAGGGTACAAAAAAATTAATTTTAGATGCTAAGGGTCCTGGTGAAATAAAAGCTTCGGACATAACACCAGTGGCTGATGTTGAAATATTAAATCCAGACTTAGTAATATGTAACTTAGATGAAAATACAAATTTTCATATGGAAATGAATGTAAATACTGGAAAAGGTTACGTTCCTGCTGAACTCAATAAACCAGAGGAGCCACCATTAGGTTTAATAGCAATTGACTCATTATATAGTCCTGTTAAAAAAGTTTCATACTCTGTTAGTACTGCTAGAGAAGGAAAAGCTTTAGATTACGATAAATTAATAATGGAAGTAGAAACTAATGGTTCAATTTCAGCTGAAGATGCTGTTGCATACTCTGCCAGAATTTTTCAAGACCAGCTTAAAATGTTTGTTAACTTTGATGAACCAGTTGAGGCTCCTGTTAAAGAGGTTTCATCTGAACCTGAATTTAATAAAAATTTATTAAGAAAAGTGGATGAATTAGAATTATCAGTAAGATCAATGAATTGTCTTAAAAATGATAATATAATCTATATTGGAGATCTTGTTCAAAAATCAGAAGGTGAGATGTTGAGAACACCGAACTTTGGAAGAAAGTCTTTAAATGAAATAAAAGAGGTTTTAACTGGAATGTCTTTATATTTAGGAATGGAAATCCCTAACTGGCCACCAGACAATATTGCTGAAATGTCTAAAAAATTAGAGGAAGCTATTTAATGAGACATGGATTAGTAAATAAAAAGCTAAATAGAACTTCTGAACACAGAAAAGCATTACTAAAAAACATGCTTAATTCATTAATTAAGTATGAGCAAATTAAAACTACTTTGCCAAAAGCTAAATTTTTAAAACCACAAGCTGATAAAATAATTACCCTTGGAAAGAAAGAGACACTTCAAACAACTAAAATGTTAGTTTCAAAATTGCAGGATATTAAATCAGCTAACAAAGTTAAAAAAACTCTTTCAAAAAGATATGAAAAAAGAAATGGTGGATATACACGAATCATAAAAGCTGGATTTAGATATGGTGATAATGCACCTATGGCAATTATAGAATTTGTAGATAGAGATCTTGAAGCAAAAAGAGTTGATAAAAAGAAAAAAAACACAGACAAAGACACACCTAAAGCTGAAGAAAAAAAAATAAAAACAGCATAGTTTTTTAATTCATGAAAAAGACATACATCGTTGATTCAACGTGTAATGATATGCGTGTTGACAGATGGATTAGAAACTTATTTGGCAATATTCCCCAAAGCTTAATAGAAAAATATTTAAGATTAGGTAAAATAAAATTAAATAAAAAAAAAATTAAAAGCTCATCTAAATTAAAAATTAATGATCAAATTGATCTATTTAATATAAATTTTGAAAATACTTTAATTAAAAAAAAAATAAAATTTGAACCATCAAAAAAAATCATAAAATCTAATGAAGATTTAATTATTGATAATAACGATAAATTTATTGTCTTAAATAAAAGTTCGGGAATTTCTGTACAAGGAGGAACTAAATCTAAAAAAAATCTTGTTGATATATTTGCTAAAAGTGAAATTTTTAAAGATACTAAACCCTTTTCAGTTCATAGATTAGATAAAGATACTTCAGGGGTTTTTATAATCGCAAAGACAAGAGAAAGTGCTCAACTACTTACTTCATTGTTTAGATTACGTAAGGTTTATAAAACTTATTTAGCTATATGCCACGGTGAACTTAATAAAAACTCAGGCGAATGGAATGATGACCTGATTAGATATGATGGAAAGAAAAAGATAACAGAAAAAGCTAAAACATTATTTAGAGTAATAGATAAAAACTCTGAAGCAAGTTTGGTAGAGTTAAAGCCTATCACTGGAAGAAAACATCAATTACGTAAACAATTACATTCTATCGGTCAACCAATATTTGGTGATTTAAAATACAAACTTTCTAATACAAATAAAGGTCTTAATAAAAATTTAATGTTACATTCTTATAAAATTAAATTTATGATTAATGAAGTAAAATATACTTATACAGCTTTATTGCCAGATCATTTTAAAAAATTGTTAAAAGTTAAGCGTCTAAATTTTTCAAATTTGAAATAAATTTATCTATTAAAATTTCATCAATTTTATTAAATCTTATATTTGAAATTTTTTTTAAATTAGTAACTTTTTTATCTGTAATTCCACATGGTATTATCTTCTTGTATGGATCAAGATCATTTTTTATATTTAAACAAAAACCGTGATAAGCAACCCATTTACTTACTCTCACTCCTATAGCAGCAATTTTTTCCATTTCACCTTTATTGTTAAACCAAATACCAATGTTATCTCTATCAGCCTGTGTTTCTATTTTAAATTCTCTTAATGTTTCAATAATAGAATTTTCAATTACTGAAATAAATTTTCTTATATCTTTTAATCTATTTCTCAAATCAATTACAAAATAAAACATTAATTGACCTGGTCCATGATAAGTAATTTTACCCCCACGATTTGTCTGATAAATATCTATTGATTTGTCTAAAATATCATTTTCTGAAAAGTTTTTACCTGCTGTAAAAATAGGGTCGTGTTCTAATATCCATATTAGTTCTTTTTCCTCATTTTTACTTACTAACTTTGATCTTGCTTCAAGAAGAGATAAAGCATCATTGTATTTTACTGGTTTTGTTGACTTTTTGATCTCTATATCCATAAAAAAATTGTATTCTCTCTATTATGTATTAAAAGTTCCGACTGAATTATAGGTATATTTATGACTTTAATTAAAAAAATCAAAGATAAAAAAGTCAATTTTGAATTTAATAAAGAGTATATAAAAGTAGTTACTGATAAGATCACAAGTAACGATGCTTTATTTATCACCAATTCATTTAAAGAAATGCATCCCGCAGATGCTGCTGATATCATTGAACATTTAAGTGAAAATGATAGAGAAAAACTAATTAAATTAAATAATTTTAGAATTGATCCAGAAGTTTTTGTTGAGTTAAATGAGTCTGTTCAGTCAGAAATTATTAAATATCTTTCATCAGATGCTATTGTTAGAATATTAAAAAATTTAGAGTCAGATGATGCTATTTCAATTTTAGAAAATGTTGAAGAAAAAGATAAAAATACAATATTAAGCTCACTACCCCCAAAAGATCGTTTTGCTTTGTTAGAAGGACTTAGTTATCCTGAGGACAGTGCTGCCAGAATCATGCAGAGAGAATTTACAGCAATTCCTAGCAATTGGTCGGTTGGACAAACTATAGACTATCTTAGAGAAAATAAAGATCTGCCAGAACAATTTTTAGAAATTTATATTGTAGATGAAAATTTTAAACCAATAGGTACTGTGCCCTCATCTAAAGTTTTAAGAACTTCAAGAGAAACAAAAATGTCATCAATTATGGACGATAATACCTTCTTAATACCTGTTGATATGGATAGAGAAGAGGTTGGTAATTTATTTGAGAATTATAATCTAAATTCTGCATGTGTTGTAGATAAAACTAATAAGTTAGTAGGCATGATCACTTCAGATGATGTACTTACTGTATTAAAAGAAGAAGCAGAGGAAGATGCATTAAGGTTAGCTGGAGTTGGTGATGAGGAAATTACCGATGGTGTTGTTAAAAAAACAAAAAGAAGATTTAATTGGCTTTTACTTAATTTATTCACAGCTTTTTTAGCAACCTGGTGTATTAGTTTGTTTGGAGCAACTATTGAACAAATGGTAGTATTAGCCTTCTTGATGCCTATTGTTGCTTCTATGGGTGGAAATGCTGGTATGCAAACTTTAGCTGTAGCTGTAAGAACTATAGCAACTAATGATCTAACACAAAATAATTTTTCCTCAAATGTATTTAAGGAATTTTCTATTGGAATTTTAAATGGAATTATTTTTGCAGCTATAAGTGCTGTCATTGTTCAAATTTGGTTTCAAGATAATATTCTTTCGATAATAATTGCTATATCGATGGTACTTACAATGATCATAGCAGGATTATTTGGTATTTTAGTTCCTTTTACATTAAAAAAAATGAATATTGATCCAGCTATTGCATCTAGTGTTTTTGTAACAACAATTACAGATGTAATTGGATTTGTTTCTTTTTTAGGTGTAGGGGCATATTTTTTATAATTTTAGAGATTATCAATTAATCTCACATTGTTTATGTAATAGGCGATAAATAATCTTGAATTTTTATTTTTTTTTGAAAGTTTAAAATTCTTTATGTTTCTAAATTCTAAATAATCAATCTTAACTTTAAAATTTATCTCTAATTGTTTTTTTTGATTTTTTAAAAATTTAGAAATATTTTTTTTTCTATAAATTCTCTTTTTAATATTTATCAATTCATTATATATTTTTCCTGCTAGTGTATGATTGATTGAACTTAATAAGATATTTCTCGAAGAAAGAGCTATTTTGTTCTTATCGCGTATTGTTTTACATGGGATTATTTTTGTTTTATATTTTTTCTTTAATAAATTTTTAACAAGATACAGTTGTTGAAAATCTTTTTCACCCATAAATATTTTTTGTGGATTAATGATTTTAGTCA
This sequence comes from uncultured Pelagibacteraceae bacterium, assembly GCA_902571235.1. Classification (GTDB taxonomy): domain Bacteria; phylum Pseudomonadota; class Alphaproteobacteria; order Pelagibacterales; family Pelagibacteraceae; genus Pelagibacter. The sequence goes on along the minus strand of CACGBI010000009.1, from coordinate 37,150 downwards.
ATCTATTCATTACATCTAAAACTCCTTCAAAATGACCTTTTCTATACTTTGCACATAAAATTTTGTCCTTTTTGTTAATTTTAATTTTCGATTTTTTATTATCCTCATATATATCTTCAAATTTTGGGAGATAAACAAAATCAACTTTTTTACTCTTTTTCAAAATTTGTAAATCTTTTTTAATATTACGTGGATAAGACATTAAATCTTTTTTATTGTTAAATTGTTTAGGATTTAAAAAAATACTCACAATAGTTTTTTTACAAATTTTATTTGATTTATTTATAAGCGATAAATGACCTTTATGAATACCACCCATAGTAGGAACAAAACCTAAGTCATTAAATGGCCTTAAAGATTCAATTAATATTGAATTGTTTAATAAAATTTTCATTTGTATTAAATTATTTAATAAGTAAAACATTTAAATGATTAAACAAGCAATTATTCCTTTAGCAGGGCTTGGAACCAGGTTACTACCTTTAACTAGTATTTTTGCTAAAGAACTTCTACCTATTAATGGTAGACCTGGAATCGAATATATTCTTGATGAATGTATTGATGCAGGTATTAAAGAGATTATATTTATAATTTCCACTAAAAAATTAATGATAAAAAGATATTTTTATAGTGATACTTTTTACAAAAGTATTATTAAAAAAAAGAGAGATAAAAGAATATCTAATGAATATAAGAGAATACTAAAATATAAAAATAAAATTAAGTTTGTATTTCAAGACATTCCAAAAGGCACAGGTGATGCTGTTCTTAAAACTCAAAAGCATATTAAAAATAAATATTTTTTGATGTTATTACCAGATGATTTGATAATTAAAAAAAATTGTTCTCGGGCAATGATTAAGGTTCACGAGAAATATCAAGCGTCTGTTATGGCATCCATGAAAGTAAAAAAAAATAATGTTTCAAGATGGGGAATATTTAAAATAAATAAAAAATTAAATAAAAGAGATTATATTATTGATGGCGTTGTTGAAAAGCCATCAGTAAAAAAAGCTCCATCGAATAACGCTGTTATAGGGAGATATATACTACCACGTACTATTTTTAAGAAAATAAAATCTCTTAAGCCTGCTAAAGGAAAAGAGATGCATATTACTGACGCTATACAGTTATTAATTAATGGTAAAGAAAAATTTATAGCTCATAATTTTGAAGGTAAATATCTTGATTGTGGAACAATGAATGGCTATATCAATTCTTCAAAAGAAATAGGTAAATTATGAAATTATGTATGATTGGCACTGGTTATGTTGGTCTGGTAAGTGGTGTCTGTTTTTCAGATTTAGGCAATGATGTAATATGTGTCGATAAAGATATTAATAAAATAAATAATTTGAAAAAAGGTATTATTCCAATTTATGAACCAGGTTTAGAGGAGTTAGTTTTAAAAAATTATAAAAATAAAAGATTAAATTTTTCAACAAATTTGAAAGAGTCAGTTCTAAAATCAGATATCATCTTTATATGTGTTGGAACTCCTACAAAAAAAAATAGTAACAGTGCTGATCTTACTCAGGTTTTTTCTGCCGGAAAAGAAATATCTAAATCTATTAATAAATATAAAATTATTATAACTAAATCTACAGTCCCTTTAACAACAGGTGATGAGCTAGAAAAAATTATAGCAAAAAAAGTAAAAAAAAAAAATTTTTCAGTAGTATCAAATCCTGAGTTTTTAAGGGAAGGAGAGGCAATAAGAGATTTTATTTATCCAGATAGAGTCGTAGTAGGATCAAATGATGTTAAATCTAGAAGAATATTAAAAAACTTATATTCACCTCTAGTTTCTAAAGGTGCGAAATACTTATCAACAAATAGAAGAGCTGCTGAGTTAATTAAATATGCGGCTAATGCTTTTTTAGCCACAAAAATTACATTTATTAATGAAATAGCAAATTTATGTGAAAAAACAGAAATAGATGTTGAGGATATTTCCATAGGAATTGGTCTTGATAAAAGAATTGGAAGTAGATTTTTGCGTGCTGGTCCAGCTTATGGAGGCTCTTGTTTCCCAAAAGATACTAAAGCTATAGTCTCAACTGCTGAAAAATTTAAGACTAATTTATCAATTATAAAAAATGTAATTAAATCAAATAACAATAGATCTGATTTACTGCTCAAAAGATTAGCTTATATAATGCGAAATAAAGTTAAAAATAAAAATATTTCCTTTTTAGGAGTAACATTTAAAGCAAATACTGATGATATGAGAGACTCTTCAAGTTTAAAATTAATCCCTTATCTCTCTAGGAAAGGTGCAAAAATAAAATACTATGATCCTACTGGTTTTAAAAAAGAATTTAAAAATGTTAAAAATGTTAAATTTTCAAATTCAATTCAGGAATCTATCAAAGGATCAGATCTTATAATAATTCATACAGAATGGAATGATTTTAAATCAATTAATTTCAAAAAATTTTCTAAAAATAAAAAATTAATTATATATGATATGAGAAATATTTTTTCACCATCTAAAATTAAAAAACTTGGATTAAAGTATTTTGGTATTGGTAGGTAGTTTAGTTTAACTCGAAAATTGCATCAACTTCGACAGACACTCCGAGTGGCAAACTGTTTGTACTAACAGCAGCTCTTGTATGTATTCCTGCATCACCAAAAATTGACGCAATTAGATCTGAAGCTCCATTAATTACTTTTGGTTGTTCAGTAAATTCTTCTGTTGAATTAACAAAACCAGTTAATTTAACACATGATTTAATTTTTGATAAATCATTACTACAAGCTATCTTAGCCTGAGCAATTATACTTAAGCCACATCTTTTTGCTGCTTCATAACCTTGATCTGTTGTAAGTTCATCACCAATTTTACCTTTTATTAATTCACCATTATCTGAAATCGAAATTTGACCAGATATATAAAGTAATTTTCCTACTATTTTTGTTGCAACATAATTTCCTGCTGGTGCTTTTGCTTCAGGTAATTTTAATCCTAGTTCTAAAATTTTTTTATCAAAACTCATATTCAAAAGTTATTTTTTACAAATTAAATCAGCAAGTGTGTTATTTTCACCAGTACAAGCTTTTCTTTTTGGCATTTTATCTTTAATAGTTGTACAGCCAGTAAGTAAAATTATTAATACTATAGATGAAATTTTTTTAATCATTTTTCCTTTTTTTTTTTATTTTTTTTGATTTTTTATTTTTATCGTATTCTTTCCTTTTCTCAATAAGAATTAAAGCTTCTTCCATAGTTAATTCTATGGGGTCTTTTTCCTCTGGAATTGTAGCATTTAAGGATTTATATTTTATATAAGGTCCATATTGACCTTTCATAACTCTAACTGGTTTTTTATCCTCAGGATGATCTCCTAAATCTTTTATAATTGAAGAAGACATTCTTCCAGGCTTTGCCTCAGCAATTAAGATAATTGCTCTATTTAGTCCTAAAGAAAAAATTTCTTCAACATTTTCGATTCTTGCAGATTTATTTTCACATTTTAAATATGGACCATATCTACCTGTATTTAAAAATATATCTTTTTGATTTTCTGGATTGATTCCAAGAGATTTCGGAAGTGAACATAAAAATTTAGCTTTATCAATATCAATACTTTCTAATGATACTCCTTTTGGAATTGAAACATTTTTAAGTAATTCGTTTACGTTAGATTTAGATTTTTTTGTTCTTTTCTTTTTTTTCGGTTTTTCTTCATCTAAATTATCCTCTAAGATTTTTTCATATTGTAAGTAAGGCCCAAATCTTCCATTTTTTAAAAAAATATCGTTTCCATTTTCATGTTTGCCAATAAATTTAGGTTCTGCTAACTGAGATTGGGCCGCTGCTTTTGCTTTAGATAATGGTCTTGTAAATTTGCATTCAGGATAATTTGAGCAACCAATAAATGCTCCTCCTCTAAAACTATTTTTTAAACTAAGAGATCCTGTTTCACATAATTGACATTTTCTAACAACTTTACCATCTGTGTCTTTGTCAAAAATTAAAGTACCCAAACTATCATTTAACAAATCTAAAACTTCTCTCGTTCTTTTTTCCTTAACTTCAGAAACATTTATATTAAAATCTTTCCAAAACATTTCCAAAACTTTTATCCAGCTTTCTTTACCTGATGTAATTTCATCCAGTTGATCTTCTAATCCAGCTGTAAAATTATAATCAACATACTTAGAAAATAATTTCTCCAAAAAAGCTGAAATAAGCTTTCCCCTATCTGTAGGAAAAAATCTTTTATTGAGTATTTCAGCATATCCTCGATTAGCTATTGTTGAAATTATACTCGCGTATGTTGACGGTCTTCCTATTCCAAGCTCTTCTAATTTTTTTACTAGACTAGCTTCCGAGTACCTCGGAGGTGGTTGTGTAAAATGCTGTTCATCAAGAAGAGCCTCAATGTTAATTGGACCTTTTGACATTTCTGGAAGTATTTCCTCATCATCATCTTGATTTGGACTTGGAAATACTTTCAAGTATCCATCAAATTTTAAAACAGAGCCACTTGTTTTGCAGATTGTTTGATTATCTTCTGAAGAAATCGTAATTGTGTTTCTGTCAAATTTTGCAGTTTCCATTTGAGAAGATAAGGCTCGACTCCAAATTAAATTATATAGTTTTTGTTGGTCTGGACTTAAATACTTTTTAACTGAATCAGGTGATCTGATTATATCTGTAGGTCGAATAGCTTCATGAGCTTCTTGTGCATTTTTAGCTTTTTTGCCAGAATAATTTAAAGGATTTTCAGGTAAGTACTCTTTACCATATTTATTCTTTATGAAATTTCTAAAGTCAGAAATTGCATCAGCAGATAAGTTTGTACCATCTGTTCTCATGTAGGTAATTAAACCTATTGTTTCACCATCAATTTCAATACCTTGATATAATTTTTGAGCAATTTGCATTGTTCTAGATGCACCAAAACCCAGTCTGCTTGAAGCAACTTGCTGAAGAGTAGAAGTTGTGAAAGGACCAGATGGATTCCTATTTACTACTTTAGATGAAATATCAGTAATTTGAAATTTTTTATTTTTGATTTCTGAAATTGCAGCATCAATATCATTTTTATTTTTAAAAGAAAATTTTTCTATTTTTTTTCCATTAAGTTGAGAAATGCTGGCTGATATCTTATCATTTTTATTATTTTGAAAATTAACAGTTAATGTCCAAAATTCATCAGGTTGAAAAGACTCAATCGCATGTTCACGTTCAGTAATTAATTTTAAAGCAACAGATTGAACTCTTCCGGCAGATTTAGAACCAGGTAGTTTTGTCCATAATATTGGTGAGATATTAAATCCAACTAAATAATCTAATGCTCTTCTAGCCATATAAGCATCAACTAACAAAGGTTCAATTTGTCTAGGATTTTCAATTCCATGAGTTACCGCTTTTTTTGTTATTTCGTTAAAAACAACTCTTTCAATTTGCTTATCTTTTAAGAGTTTTTTTTCATTCAAATATTCTTTTACATGCCAAGCAATCGCTTCTCCTTCACGATCTGGGTCAGTGGCTAAAATAATCTTAGAGGATTCTTTTGCTGCATCAGTAATTTCTTTTAGATATTTTTTTGAAAAACTATCAACTTCCCATTCCATCTTAAAATTTTGATCAGGATCTACCGAACCATTTTTAGACGGTAAATCTCTTATATGACCATAACTAGCTAAAACAGTATAGTTATCACCTAAATATTTATTTATTGTTTTAGCTTTAGCAGGACTTTCAACTATGACCAGATTCATAATTTAACAAACTACTTAAAAGAGTCTGATAGTCAAATTAATAAATTTTGGACTTACTTTCTTCTTTATTTTTCAGTCTTTTGATATTTTCTCTATGTGTGAAAAAAATCAAAACAAACATAATAATAAAAAAAATAACAGTATCTGAATTACCTTTTATCAAGAGATAAACAGGAATAGAAAGAGAAGCAACTATGGATGAAAGGGAAGAATACTTAGATAATAAAAAAATAATTATCCAAGATAATATGAAAACAATCCCCAATAAAATGTTTATTGAAAATAATATTCCAACATAAGTAGCGACTCCTTTACCACCTTTTAATTTTAGCCATATTGGAAATACATGTCCTAAAAAAGCACATAATGAAGAAATATATATTAGTTCAGGAAAATTAATCTTAACATAAATTACTGGTATTATAGCTTTAGTTATATCTAGGACTAAGGTTAAATATCCAATAAGTTTATTTCCAGTTCTTAAGACATTTGTAGCACCAATATTACCTGAACCTATATCTCTAATATCCTTTTTTAAAAAAATTTTTGTTAAGATTAAACCAAATGGAATAGATCCCATTAGGTATGATGCTATACCTACAATTAAGAATTCCATTACTATATTTTAAATAATTCTTTACCTTTTACAAAGGTATTAGTTACTTTACCTTGAAGTTTTTTGTCCTCTATAGAGGTGTTTTTAGACTTTGAAACTAATTTTTCTTTTTTTACAATCCACGGTTTATCTATATCAACAATACATAAGTCAGCATCATTTCCAATTGAAAGATTACCCTTATTGATTTTAAGTATTTTGGCTGGATTAGATGTTAGTGCTTTTACTATAGTTTCTAATTTAAGAGATCCATTATGATAAAGTTCTAAACTTAAAGAAAGAAGAGTTTCTATCCCTGAAGCTCCAGTAGCAGCTTGAGAGAAGGTTAATCTTTTTGATTCTTCATCTTCTGGTTTATGATCTGAAACGATAACATCGATTAATTCGTCTTTTAATCCTTGAACCAAAGCTTCACGGTCTTCCTCTCTTCTTAAAGGAGGAGATAATTTTAAAAAAGTTCTAAAGTCACCTATATCATTTTCATTTAATGAAAGATTATTTATAGAAACTCCAGAGGTAAATTTTACTACCTCTTTTCTTTGTTTAATGACATCAATAGATTTTTGAGATGATAATTGAGATATATGATATCTGCACTTAACTTTTTCTAATAAAGTTAAATCTCTTTCAATTAAAATTCTTTCAGCTATTTCTGGTATTCCAGATAAACCCAATTTTGAGGCTATAATACCTGAATTTATCATACCATTTTTTGCCAGTTCATAATCTTCAGCGTGTTGCATTATTAAGCATCCCAGGTCTTTTGCAGAATTCATTATCCTGGACATTAGTCTTGGGTTTTGTATTGTTTTAACACCATCTGTAAATGCAATTATTCCTTTTTTTTGCAGTAAACCAAATTCTGTCATGTTAGTACCCTCAATATTTTTGGTAAGAGAAGCACAAGGGAAAATATTAATTTTAGATTTATCTCTTCCTCTTCTTTTTAAAAAATCTACAATAGAAACATTATCTATAATTGGGTCTGTATTAGGCATTGTAACCACAGAGGTAACGCCACCTGATAAAGCAGCATTGCTTAGTGTTTTAAAATTTTCTTTATATTCGTAACCTGGCTCACCTACAAAAACTCGCATATCAACAAGTCCTGGAAATATATATTTCCCTTTTAAATCAATTGGTTTTTCTCTTGTAGGAAGATTGTTTGTATTGACCTTTTTTCCAACAGCTTCAATTTTGCCTTCTTCTCCAATAATTAAACCACCAACTTCATTAATTGAGTTATAAGGATCAATTATATTAGCGTTTATAAAATATTGTTTTTTCATCTATATACAAAACATTTTTAAACAAGCCATTCTTACTGCTACCCCAAGTTCGACTTGTTCTTTAATTACACTTTTATTAATGTCATCTGCTAATATTGTGTCAATTTCAATACCTCTATTCATTGGACCTGGATGCATAATTAAAGCATCAGATTTAGCATGCTCCAACTTATCTGGAGTTAAACCGTAATATTCATAATATTCTCTGTTTGATGAAAGATAAGAGCTAGTCATTCTCTCATTTTGTAATCTCAACATCATAACGATGTCACAATCTTTTAAACCCTTGTTCATATCGGTAAAAGTATTTACTCCAAATTTTTCTATTTCTTTTGGCATTAAGTTTGTCGGTGCTACAATATTTACTTCTGCTCCGAGCATATTAAGTAAATATATATTTGATCTTGCAACTCTCGAATGAAGAATATCACCACAAATTGCTATCTTAAGACCTTCAATTTTTTTCTTTCTATTAATAATTGTTAGAGCATCTAATAGTGCTTGAGTAGGGTGTTCTCTTCTGCCATCACCTGCATTTAAAACTGAACAATTAACTTTTTGAGATAGCAAGTTACAGGCACCAGAGTCTTGGTGTCTTACAACAATAATATCAGGATGCATGGCATTTAAAGTCATTGCCGTATCTATTAACGTTTCACCTTTTTTGATAGCTGAATTAGCCATATTCATTGACATTACATCTGCTCCCAACCTTTTTCCTGCTAATTCAAATGAACTTTGAGTCCTGGTTGAGGGTTCAAAAAATAAATTTATTTGAGTTTTACCTCTAAGGGTATCAATTTTTTTATTTTTACTTTGGTTAAGTTTTATAAATGATTGTGCTTCATCTAATATTAGATTAACATCATTAATCGATAAATCTTGGATACCTAACAAATGTTTTTGGGAAATTTTAATAGCTTTATCGGTTTTAATTGCCATTAAAACCAACTCTATAACTATAAACCTCTATAATAGCAAGTATTAATTATTTAAAAAATCTATTGCCCCCTGCAATATAAATGCAGCAGCATTTTCATCTATTTTTTTTTCTCTTTTGCTTACATTGATATCAAGTTGACTAGATAAATTAAAAGCCCCTACAGTTGATAATCTTTCATCCCATAGGCAAATAGGTATATGAATACTTTTTTCTATGTTATCGGAGGTATCTTTTACAGACTGAGTCGACCTACTTGATGATCCATCCATATTCAGAGGATTTCCTATAATAATCCCTTTTACATTATTTTCTTCAATTATAATCTTAAGTTCATTTATGAGCTCTTTAGAGTTGGTTCTATTTATAGTTTTAAATGGTGTAGCTATTAATTGTTTTTCATCACATATAGACACACCAATTCTTTTAGAGCCAAGATCCAAACCTATTAATCTGGACTTATCTAACTGTTTTTTTTTGAATTCCTCTAAGGTGATCATATTGTATAATTTAAACTTAAGTGGTAGTTTGCGTCATATTTAAATATCATATGAGCATAGATCTTAAAACAATAAAGCATATATCTAAATTATCAAGAATATCAGTTGATGAACAAAAAGCAGAGAAATTAGCTGATGATTTAAATTCAATTTTCAAATTCATCGAAAAACTTAATGAATTAAAAACAGACAACGTTGTGCCTTTGACATCAGTTGCTGAAACTACTCTTAAATTAAGATCTGATGAGATTAAAAGTGAAGATATTCGTAAACAAATATTAAAAAATTCACCTCAAGATAATGAAGATTATTTTGTTGTGCCAAAAGTTATTGAATAATGTCAGATATTACAAAACAATCACTTTCAGAATTAGTTAAAAATATAAAAGATAAAAAATTATCCTCAGAAGAAGTTACAAAAGCTTTTATTAATAGGTCAGAAAAATCTAAAGAGTTGAATGCATATATTACTGAAGATTATTCATCTGCATTAGAAAAAGCTAAAAAATTTGATCAAAAACCAAATCTTGAATTAAAGTTACCAGGTATACCTATGGCAGTTAAAGATTTGTTTTGTACAGACAGTATTCGTACAACTGCTGGAAGTAAAATCTTAAATAATTTTGTTCCTACTTATGAGTCTACTGTTACACAAAATATTTGGAACGAAGGAGCTATACTTCTTGGAAAACTAAATTGTGATGAATTTGCAATGGGATCATCAAATGAAACTAGTTTTTTTGGTAATGTTCAAAATCCAATTGATAAAAATTTGGTTCCTGGAGGTTCTTCAGGAGGCTCAGCATCAGCAGTTGCTGGTCAATTAACTCCAATAACTATTGGAACAGATACAGGTGGTTCCATTAGACAACCAGCTTCTTTTACAGGAACAGTAGGTCTTAAACCAACTTATGGAAGTTGTTCACGATATGGTATAGTTGCATTTGCATCATCTTTAGATCAAGCAGGTCCTATGGCGCAGAATGTAAAAGATTGTGCATTGCTTCAAGAAGTAATTAGTACTTATGATCCTAAAGATTCTACTTCAATTGATTTTAAAAGAAATGAATACAGTAAAGAATTGTCAAAAAATATTAAGGGTAAAAAAATTGGAATACCAAAAGAATATAGAGTTGACGGAATGCCACAAGAAATTGAAGAACTTTGGCAAAAAGGTATTCAGTATGCAAAAGACTGTGGAGCAGAAATAGTGGACATATCACTTCCTCACACAAGTTACGCATTGCCAACTTATTATATTGTTGCACCGGCAGAAGCCTCATCTAATTTAGCTAGATATGATGGTGTAAAATATGGATTTAGAGCTAAAGGAGAGAACCTTACAGACATGTATGAAAAAACAAGGTCAGAAGGTTTTGGGGCAGAAGTTCAAAGACGAATAATGATTGGAACTTATGTTTTATCATCTGGTTACTATGATGCTTATTACCTTAAAGCTCAAAAAGTTAGAAAATTGATTAAAAATGATTTTGATGAGGCATATAAAAAGGTTGATGCAATATTAACTCCTTCAACACCAAGCTCAGCATTTAAAATCGGAGAGAAAAAAGATGATCCAGTCTCAATGTATTTAAATGATATCTTTACCGTACCAGTTAATTTAGCTGGTTTACCTGGAATTTCTATTCCTGCAGGTCATGATGCCAAAGGATATCCATTAGGTTTGCAAATAATTGGTAAAGCTTTTGATGAACAAAACATATTAAACATTGCATATGCAATGGAAGAAAAGATTAATTTTAAAAATAAGATAACTGATTGGTGGATTAAATGAGTAAAAATAAATCAGATTATCTAATTAATAGAAAAGACAATCAATATGAAGTTGTAATTGGATTAGAAGTACATGCCCAAGTCACTTCAGAATCAAAATTATTTTCAGCATCGTCAACTAAATTTGGCGCTGAACCAAATACCCAAGTAAGCTTAGTTGATGCAGCATTTCCAGGAATGCTACCTGTAATAAATGAGTTTTGTGTAAAACAAGCAATTAAAACTGGCATTGGCCTTAATGCAAAAATCAATAATCGCTCAGTATTTGATAGAAAAAATTATTTTTATGCAGATTTACCTCAAGGGTATCAGATTTCTCAATTTAAAGATCCAATAGTAGGTGAGGGTAAAGTTATTTTAGATATGCCAGATGGTCAAAAAGAAGTTGGCATAGAAAGATTACATTTAGAACAAGATGCAGGAAAAAGCATCCATGATCTTGACCCACAAAATACTTTTGTAGACTTAAATAGATCTGGAGTAGCTTTAATGGAAATTGTAAGTAAACCTGATCTAAGATCACCTGATGAAGTGAGTGCCTATATTAAGAAATTAAGATCAATAATGAGATATTTAGGTACATGTGATGGTAATATGCAAGAAGGATCGTTAAGAGCTGATGTTAACGTTTCAGTTAGAGCAAAGGGATCAAAAGAATTTGGAACAAGATGTGAGATTAAAAATGTAAACTCTATCAAATTTATGCAAATGGCCATTGAATATGAAGCTAATAGACAAGTTGATTTAATAGAAGAAGGCAAATCAATTGATCAAGAAACAAGATTATTTGACACAAAAAAAAATGAAACAAGATCTATGAGATCAAAGGAAGATGCTCATGATTATAGGTATTTTCCAGATCCAGACTTATTACCACTAGAAGTTTCCAATGAATTTATTAATCAACTTAAAACTGATATTCCTGAATTACCAGATGACAAAAAGAAGAGATTTATAGAAGAGTTTAAACTATCGCCATATGAAGCAAATATTTTAGTCTCAGATATTGATACAGGAAAATATTTCGAAGAAGTTGTGGCTAAGATGGGAAAAAACAAAGATATAAAATTAGCAGTCAACTGGATTACAGGTGAGTTGTTTGCTGTTTTAAATAATAAAAATTTGGAAATCTCTCAAAGCCCAATAAGTGCAAAGAATTTAGCAATACTAGTGAACTTAATTAAAAACGGAACAATCTCAGGAAAAATAGCTAAAACAGTATTTGAATTAATGATGGATGGAGATAAGGATCCTCAAAAAATTGTTGAAGAAAAAGGGTTAAAACAACAAAGTGATCCCAAAGCACTAGAGGCTCTAATAGATAAGATTATTAATGACAACAGAGACAAAGCCATTGAATATAAACAAGGCAAGGAAAAACTATTTGGATTCTTTGTTGGTCAAGCGATGAAGGTCTCTGGTGGTAAAGCCAATCCTCAACTTATAAATGAGATATTAAAGAAAAAACTTCAGTAGAATGGGTGCAAACCTTGATATTACAGAAAAATTACAAAATTACATTAATGATTTTGGTTTAAATTTACATCCAGTACAACATGAGATAATCAATTATAATAAAACTTTAGGTGACATCAAAAGAATGCAGATTGATCCTACTCAATGTCATTTTCTTCATCTAATTATAAAGATATCAAATATTAAAAATGTTCTTGAAATTGGAACTTTTACAGGACTTAGTGCTCTCTCAATTTCACTAGCCTTACCTGATGAAGGAAAATTAATTGCTCTAGATAAAAACGAAGAAACAAACAAAATAGCATTAGATTTTTTTAAAAAAGCAAATCAAGATCATAAAATTCAAACAATAATCAAACCTGCTCTTGAAAGTTTAAAAGAATTAAAAAATAATAAATTTGATATGATTTTTATTGATGCTGATAAAATGAATTATAAAGAATATTATGAAAAATCTTTAGAACTTTTAGATAAAAATGGATTAATCATCATTGACAATGTTTTGTGGCATGGAGAAGTGGCTGATGAGAAAAATAATGATAAATTTACTGTAAATATTAGAGAATTTAATAAATTTGTATTTGAAGATAAAAGAGTAGAGCAAATCATTATACCATTAGGTGATGGAATGACTGTTTGTAGGGTCTTGTAATGTTTAAAGTTTTTGGTTTTTATAAATTCATACAAATTAAATCTTTAAAGAAAGATAAAGTTTTTTTACAAAAGTTTCTTTTCTCTAACAATATAAGAGGAACCATAATCATTGCTAAAGAAGGATTAAACGGGACTATTTCTGGTAGAGTCAAAGATATTGATAAAACAACCAAAAAATTGAAATCTTTTTTTTCATTTAAAGAATTTGATAGTAGTAATGAATCTAAATCTAAATTTCAGCCTTTTCACAAACCTAAAGTTAAGATCAAAAAAGAAATTGTTCCAATGAATTTAACTATCAATTCTAAAGATAGAAATACGAAAACTCATTTAAAACCAAAAGATTGGAATAAACTAATTAAAAATAAAGATACTCACATAATTGATACTAGAAAACCTTTTGAATATAAGGTTGGAACTTTTAAAAGATCAGTAAATCCAAACGTAAATAATTTCAGAGATTTTCCTAAGTACTTAAATAAGCTTAAGAAAAATAAACCAGTCGCAATGTTTTGTACCGGTGGAATACGTTGTGAAAAAACCTCTGTTTATTTGAAGAAGAAAGGATTTAAGAATATTTACCAATTAAATGGCGGTATTTTAAATTATCTAAAGAAGATTAAAAAAAAAGAAAGTTTGTGGAAAGGCGAGTGTTTTGTTTTTGATAATAGAATTAGTCTAAAACATGGATTAAAGTTAGGTTCTTATTCTATGTGTAGTGGATGTAGAATGCCTATATCTTCTAAAGATAAAAGATCAAATAAGTACGAGGAGGGTGTTTCTTGTCCAAATTGTTATAACAACTTAACTGAAAATCAAAAATCACGTTTTAGAATGAGACAAAGTCAGATATACAAAGCAAAACAATCTGGAAAAAAATATATTTTTCAAAAAGAATTTAAATAAGGATAACTTTGTCTAAATCAATAAAATTAACTAAAGATCCAATTTGGTCATTACTCAGAAAAGTTACTATTCCAGCTAGTGTTGGATCATTGTTTCAAACCTTTTATAATTTAGTCGATACTTGGTTTGCTGGAAGAATTTCACCTGAAGCTATAAGTGCAATTGCAAAATCTTTTCCAATTTATTTTACTATTATTGCTGTTGGTGTTGGATTAGGAGCAGCTACTAATGCTTTAATTGGTAATTCTATAGGTGAAAAAAAAGAAAGAATTGCATCTATGTATGTTGCACAATCCTTAATTTTTGCATTAGCTGTATCAGTATTAGTTACTTTATTTGGTTTAAACGTATCAAATTATCTTTTAGGAGTGATGGGATCTGACGTTGTTGGAATAGCTTTAACAAGAGAATATCTAGACATTATTTTTTATGGAACTTTTATTGTATTGATACAAATATCATTAAATGGAACCTTAAATGCACAAGGCGATACTAAAAGTTATAGAAATGTTTTAATATTTAGTTTTTTTCTTAATATTTTTTTAAATCCTTTATTTATATGGGGATATGGTTTTATTCCAGGTTTTGGTATTGCGGGACTTGCAATAGCTACTGTAATTTCACAGTCAATTGGAACAATCTATTTAGCTTATAAAGTAAATAATTGTAAAATTAGAAAATTTCTTAAAGCTCAATGTTTTATTCCTAAATTTGAGTACTTAAAACCACTTACAGAACAAGCCGTGCCTGTAATGTTTAGTATGTTATTTATTGGAGTAGGTATATTTAATATTCTATATTTCATTGGTCAGTTTGGTGATTTAGCAACAGCTGGTTATGGTGCAGCGTTAAGAGTGGAACAAGTATTTTTACTTCCAGTTATTGGATTAAATACAGCGGTTCTTTCTATTGGAGGTCAAAACTTCGGAGCTAAAGCTTATGATAGAATTAGAGAGCTTTATACAAAGGCTCTGTTATTTGGTTCCTCATTCATGGCAATCGCTGGAATAATAATTTTTTTTGGCGCAGAATTTTTTGTCTCTTTATTTACTGATAATCAACAAGCAGTAAATAGTGGAGCTATATATCTAAAAGTTGCAGCTTTAATTGGACCAATTTATCCTGTGTTCTTTATTACTACAGCTGTATTTCAAGCAGTTAAAAAACCTCTTTATAGTCTTTATTTAAGCATCTTAAGATTAACTGCATTTCCTTTTTTAAGTTTATGGTATGTAATTAATATAAGAGGTGGTAATTATGAAGATATATTTTATACAATTATGGCAACTAATTGGGTAATGGGAATTATTGTAATAATTTTTATTGGCTACTTTTTAAATAATGTATTTAAACAAAACAAATCTCTTTTTAGTTATTAGTCTCTGTTTAATATTTTTTTTTCTAACTTATTATGATGTAAAATCGCATAAAGTTAAGATTGTAGATGGAGATACTATTCACTTAAATGGAGAAAAAATTCGATTTAGCGGAATAGATACTCCAGAACTTAAACAAACTTGTAATAAGGATAATGAAGTTATTTTGTGTGGTGTTCAAGCTAAAAAATTATTAGCTGAAAAAATTGGCAATAATAAAGTAGAATGTATAAGACAAGGGAAAGATCAATATAACAGAACTCTAGCAGAATGTTTTGTAAATAATATTAGTTTGTCAACTTATTTAGTGAAAAAAGGGTATGCTTTTGCTTATAGAAAATACTCAAAAAAGTTTGTTTATGATGAAGATTATGCAAGAATAAATAATCTTGGTATGTGGTCTATGGAATTTGAATATCCATGGAATTATAGAAGAAATAATTGATTGTATTAATAAAATTTTTTAACTATTAACAAAATATATGATTAATAATAGAAATTCTTACTGGAATAAATTTTATAAAATAAAAAAAATAAAGAAAAAAATAAATTTTCCATCTCAATTTTCTATTTTTACTTTGAGTTATGATTTAAATAAAAATATTTTAATTGAATTTGGGTGTGGGAATGGAAGAGATGCTTTTCATATGTCCAATCATTATAAAAAAATTATTGCATATGATTTAAGTAAAAGTGCAATATTTGAAAACATTAGAAAATTTAAAAATATTAAAAACGTAAGTTTTAAAATTGCTGATGTTACAAAAGATTTTGATATTAGATATCTCAAAAAATTAAAAAAAACAATATACGCAAGATTTTTTATCCACTCTCTTAAAAATGATGAAATTAAAATTTTTATAAAACTTTTATCAAGAATTTTGAATAAAAATGAAAAAGTATTTATAGAGTATAGAACTCATTTAGATAAAAAAAAAAAGAAGGTATTTAAAAAGCATTTTAGAAATTATCTAAACCCTAAAAAGATTATAAGTTTTTTTACTAAAGAAAAATTTGTTAATACATATTCAAAAAGTTCATGTGGTTTTGCAAATTTTAATGAGGAAGATCCACATGTTGCAAGACAAATATATAAAAAAATATAATTTAAAATTACTTTTCTAATTTTTTTTCTAATTTTCTTACATAATAAGAAACTATTAAAATTAAAATTAAATATTCAAATATTAAAAAGGTGTATATTTCTAAAGGTCTATAAGTTGTAACAACCAGTTCGTTTGCCTTTCGTGTTAAATCACCAATCCCAATTATTGAAACTAAAGAAGACATTTTTAATACATAAACAAATTGATTTCCTATAGCAGGTAAAATATTTTTTATTGCTTGAGGCAAAATAACTAGTCTTAATTTTCTAAAGAAATCTAAACCAAGCGAGCTTCCTGCTTCCCATTGTGCTTTCTTTATTGAATTTATACCTGCTCTAAATATTTCAGCTTGGAATGCACTTTCGCTTATTGATAAAGCAATTATTCCAGATACAAATGGACTAAAGCTTATTCCAGTCATTATTGGTAATCCATAATAAATCCAAAGGATTAAAACTAGAAGAGGGATTGCTCTTACAATTTCAACATATCCAATATTTAAATAAGTTAAAAATTTATTTTTTGCCAAGGACGGAACAGCAACGATAAAACCAATTATCATTGAAATAATTATTGATACGATAGAAATAAAAATAGTTGTAGTTAAACCACTTAGTAAAAATTTTAAATTAGTCAGTCCATCAATATTATTTGGAGATAAAATTAGCCAATTAAGCTCACTTTTTCCACATGAGGTTAAAGGGAATATTAGAAGTAAAAAAAATAAATTTCTCACTTCCTGTTTTATAAAGAATTAAAAATTAATTACTAATTTATTATAAGCTTTTTAAATTGTATTTAGCTAATAATTTAGTGAAGAAGCCTGATGATTTTTTCTTTTTTATCCATTCATTAACGTAATTGTTCCATTTTTCATCTCCTTTAGGAACCATCATTGCTAAGAAGGCTGGATTTTTTTCACCATCAGGAACTATAGCCAGCTGTGGGTATTTTATTACTAATTTATTTGCTTCAGTTGAACTTGTAATATTTCCATCTGCCCTACCAGCTAAAACTTCTTGAAAGTCTCTTGCTGGTGCCTCTACTGAATTTAATTTTGATTTTGGAAAAAATTCCTTTGCTTTTTCTTCCTGAGATGTTCCAAGAGTAGTGGCAATTGTTACATTAGAATTATTAAGTGAATCCCAAGATGAAAATTTATTTAAATTCTTTTTAAGAACCAGTGGAACAGTTCCATATTTATAATAAGTATCTGTAAATCCTGCTACTTCAGCTCTTTTTGGTGTTTTTGTTACACTTGTTGAAATATCGTATCTAGCTGATGTAATACCTGAAACGATAGTTTTCCATTCTGCAGGTACAAACTCGACTTTTACACCCATATCTTTTGCAAGTTCACTCATAACGTCAATATCAAATCCTTTATATTTGTTAGTTGCCGGGTCTTTCATCGTCATTGGATCCCAATCTCCAGTTGTTCCAACTTTTAAAACTCCTTTGGATAGGATTTTATCTAGATTTGATTCTGCGTTTAAAGAAAATGGTAAAATAGCAAAAATTGCTAATAATAATAATTTTTTCATACTGATTGTTAACTGATTTAGAAATAAATTGAGACTATAATCTTGACGCAGCGTCGTTCATCCAAGAAAACAAATGTTGAGAAAAAGAACGTCTAACAAATAAATTTACAGCATTTTTATCCTGATTATGAACAATTATATCAATTCTAGCTAATATTGTTTGTGTTACAGCACCTTTTTTATTTTGAAAATCATTAAAATTAAACGGTGACCCAGTTTGAAATAATTCATAAATCTTATTTCCTTTCAGATGAATCAAAACAAATTGATCAGTAACATCTGTAACAGCACCAAGATTTAATTTTGAAATACTTTTATTTAATATTTTTTCAGTTTCATAGTTATTTGTATTTTCATCATTAGGTTCATTGGAAAAAATCATCCACTCGTCAGGACTTAACCAAAGAGCTGTTAATTTATCACTTTGAGTAGAGGTATTCGCTTCAGTTGGTAAAATAATATTTAATGATTTACCAATTGCAGAAATAAACTCCCTTTTTTTACCTCTTATGACTAATTTCATTATTGGTTTAACTTCCTTCATTTGAAGATCTTGAAATAATGTCGGTTCAGGTAAAGCTGGATTATAATTAAGCATTTAATCTCTTATTCTCCTTATCTAGAAAAACTGGATCAGCAACAGTTACATTTATGTTCTTTTTTTCCATTGGAATTATTAATTTTTGTCCAATCATATTTTTTCCACCTCTAACAACACCTAATGCTATAGATTTTTGAAGGTTGGGACTGTAATAACTTGATGTAACATGACCTAACATTTCGATAGGTGATTTATTTATATCAGCTACTATTTGCGCTCCTTCTTCTAATATTTCATTAGGATTATCAGTTAATAGTCCAACTAGTTGTTTTCTATCTTCCTTAATAGTGTCTGATCTATATAGTGATCTTTTCCCAATAAAATCGTATTTCTTTTTACTTACAATCCAATCCATTTGTAAATCGATAGGAGTCATAGTTGCATCAGTATCTTGACCTACAATTATAAAACCTTTTTCAGCTCGAAGTAAGTGCATTGTCTCAGTTCCATATGGTGTAATATTAAAATCTTTTCCTGCTTCCATACATTTTTCCCAAACTGATTTACCATAATTAGCCTGGACGTTAATTTCATAACTATGTTCTCCTGTGAAACTAATTCTCATAACTCTGCAATTAATTTTGCCAATTTTTGCATTCTTAAATGACATATGTGGAAAGCTTTCGTCTGATAAATCTAAATCTGGAATAACCTCACTTACAATTTTTTTACTATTTGGACCACAAACACTCACTGTTGCAAAATGATCTGTTACCGATGTTAAATAAACATCTAATTCAGGCCACTCTGTTTGTAGGTAATCTTCTAATTTACCCATTACATTGGCGGCTCCACCTGTTGTTGTTGTCATTATATAATGATTTTCACCTAATCGAGTAGTAACACCATCATCATAGACCATGCCATCCTCATTTAGCATTAGACCATATCTACACTTACCAACTGCCAGTTTTGACCAAGCATTTGTATAAACACGATTTAAAAATTCAGAAGCATCAGTTCCTTGAATATCAATTTTACCAAGAGTAGATGCGTCTAAAATTCCAGCACTTTCCCTTGCTGCTTTACTTTCTCTTTGAACGGCGTCGTGCATATTTTCATTTTCTTTTGGATAATACCAAGCTCTTTTCCATTGACCTACATTTTCAAACTCTGCTTTATTATCTAAATGCCAATCGTGGAGTGGAGTTTTTCTAATTATATCAAAATATTCTCCAACATTTCTTCCAACTATAGTTCCGAATGTTAAGGGAGTGTAGGGTGGTCTAAAAGTTGTAGTACCTAGTTCACCCATTTTAGCTCCAGCGGTTTCAGAAATAATTCCAAGTGCATGCATATTTCCTAGCTTACCTTGATCTGTGCCCATTCCTGTTGTTGTATATCTTTTAACATGTTCAATTGATTTAAAACCTTCCCTTAAAGCTAATTTAATATCTTTTGCAGTTGCATCATTTTGATAATCAACAAAAGATTTTGTTTTACCTAAAATTTTATCTGATGGTAGTAACCAAATGTTTCTTTTTGATTTATTTGTTGAGGATGAAACCTCTAAATTATCATATTCAGTATTTTTTATATCTAAATAATGAATTAAAGATTTTGGAATAGTTTTTAAAATTTCATCCAAAGTAAAATCACCATTACATGCACCAATACTTAATTGATCTGATGGATAATTATTTGGTATAAACACTTGATCATCCTCTCTAAATTTTAATTTACCACCAGATTGTGTAAATAAATGAACTGCTGGTGTCCATCCACCAGATACTCCTAAACAATCACAAGATAAAATTATTTTAGAACCCACAACTTTTTGTCCATCTTTAGAAAGTTGCATTACAGAAATCTTATTTATTCTCTTATAACCAGAAGTGTCTGTTACCGTATAACCTTTAAAAATTTTGATATTATTTTTTTCTACTTCATAAATAAGTTTAGAATTCACTTCTTCTCTATTATCAATTATAGCCTCAATATTAATTCCTTTTTGAATAAGACTAATAGCTGTTTCATAAGCACTGTCGTTATTAGTAAAAAGGATATTTTTTTCACCGCAAGCCACTCCAAAATAGTCAGCAAACCTTTTAATTGCAGAGGAAAGTAAAATTCCTGGACGGTCATTATTATCAAATATCATAGGTCTTTCTATAGATCCTGTAGCTGAGATTACTTTTTTTGCTCTTATTTTAAGAAGTTTATGTCTTGTTTTATCTTTTCTTTGATTGATAGGTAAATGATCAGTCAGATTTTCACGGGCTAATAAAAAATTATAACCATGATAAGCAGCAACACTTGTCCTTGTTTTAATCTCTAAATTATTTAATTTCTTTATTTCATTGATTTCTTTTTCTAACCATGAACCTGAATTTTGGTTATTAATTTTAAAATGATCAGAATTTTGATATATGGTTGAACCCCCAAGATTTGGTTTCTCTTCAACTAAAAGCGTTTTTAAACCATTTTTAGCGGCTATTTTGGCAGCCATGATTCCTGAAATACCAGCGCCAATTATCAAAACATCACAATGAATATATTTATGCTCGTAAATATCTGGATCTGGTTTAATTGGTGATTTACCCAAACCTGCAGATCTTCTTATGAAATATTCATATTTTTCCCAAAAACTTGCAGGCCACATAAAAGTTTTATAATAAAATCCTGCAGGCAACAGGGGTGATAAAAGATTATTAATTCCACCAATATCAAAGTTTACACTTGGCCAGCAATTTTGACTTGAAGCCTCTAAACCTTCATATATTTCAATTTCAGTTGCTCTCACGTTGGGTTCTGTTCTTGACGAATTGTTATGTAGTTGGACAATAGCATTTGGTTCCTCTGAACCAGCAGTCATAATACCTCTTGGTCTATGATATTTAAAACTTCTACCAACTAAATGAATATCGTTAGCTAAAAGAGCAGAGGCTAATGTATCACCCTTAAAACCATAATAAGTTGATCCATTGAATTTAAATGAAATTCTATAAGTTTCATCGATTGCTTTTCCTGTTTTTACTCTTAAATTTTTTGTCATTAACTATTCTATAGGTGGTTTTTCACCCATTTTGTATACTGCTTTAATTTTATCATTTGAAGTATCACGAACCATATTAAACCATTTTCTACACCCATGAGCATGGTTCCATCTTTCAAACTGTACTCCTTTAATATTCTTTCTCATAAAAAGATATTCTGCCCACTCATCATCACTAAGTTCAGTAGGCTGTTTAGGTCTTATGATATGTGCTTCCCCACCAGCTTTAAATTCACTTTGCTCTCTTTCTCCACAATACGGGCAATTAATTATAAACATTAGTGTGCTACAGCTGCTGCACCATGTTCGTCTACGAGATCACCACTAACGAATCTATTTATGTTAAAAGCAGCATTAAGTTTGTGAGGCTCATCATTAGCAATTGTATGTGCAAATAAATCACCTGATCCAGGTGTTGCTTTAAATCCTCCAGTACCCCAACCACAATTAAAATATAAACCTTTAATAGATGTTTTGCTTATTATTGGACTAGCATCTGGGCAAATATCAACAATACCTCCCCATTGTCTCAACATTCTCATTCGACTGAATATAGGATATAGTTCTAAAATTGCATTTAAAGTTCCCTCAACAATATCATGACTTCCTTTTTGAGAATAAGATACATAATCATCAGTTCCAGCGCCTATCACAAGCTCTCCTTTGTCTGATTGACTAACATAGGCGTGAACAGCATTAGACATAACAACAGTATCAATAATTGGTTTTACAGGCTCAGAAACCAAAGCTTGTAAAGGTTTACTTTCTAAAGGAAGTTTTAATCCTGCCATATTTGCAATAACACTTGAATGTCCAGCAGCAACAACACCAATTTTTTTTGTTTTAATAAAACCTTTTGTTGTTTCTAAACCTTCAACAACATCACTATTTCTTTTGATGCCTTTAACTTCACAATTTTGAATAATATCAACACCCATTTCATCAGCACCTCTTGCATAACCCCACGCTACAGCATCGTGTCTAGCTGTACCGGCTCTTCTTTGTAAAGTGCCACCTAAAACAGGGTATCTTATATCAGGAGACGTATTAATAATCGGACAAAATTTTTTAACTTCTTCAGTATTAAGATAAACTGCATCGATACCGTTTAACCTGTTAGCATGAGTTCTTCTTTTCAAATCTCTGACATCTTGGAGGTTATGAGCCAAATTCATTACTCCTCTTTGACTAAACATCACATTATAATTTAATTCTTGTGATAGACCTTCCCAAATTTTCAAAGCATGATCATACAGTCCAGCACTTGCGTCCCATAAATAATTGGATCTTATAATAGTTGTATTTCTTCCTGTATTACCTCCACCGATCCACCCTTTTTCAACAACAGCAATATTTTTCATGTTATGTTTTTTTGCTAAATAGTAAGCAGTAGCTAAACCATGACCACCACCACCAACTATGACAGCATCATATTCTTTTTTAGGCATTGGGTCCTTCCAAGCTTTTTCCCAGTTTTCGTGATAAGAAAACGCATTTTTAATTAGCGAAAATATTGAGTACTTTTTTTTCATACAACTCTGAATAATTACTTTAATAATATCTAATATTCAATACAATCAAAAGTACCAAAATATGGAAGAGTGGGTGAGAGGCTGAAACCAGTCGTTTGCTAAATGACCGTGCGAGGAAACTTGTACCGAGGGTTCGAATCCCTCCTCTTCCGCCATTCTAGAATAATGGCTCATCTTTAAAAAAATCCTTCATTTTTAAAGGTCTTTGCTCAAGGATATACCTGTAAACATTGTAATTCTCTAAAACTCTTTGAACATAATTTCTAGTTTCTCTAAACTTGATTAGCTCTATCCAATTTACATAATCTATTTGTTTCTTTTGTGGGTCTTTGTTGATTTTTTTCCAATATTTAACTCTATTAGGTCCTGCATTATAAGCTGCAATAGCGTATGGATAAGCCCCATCATAATTTAATATTAGGCCAGCAATATAATGAGATCCTAAATTAATATTATATTCAGGATCTGTAGTAAGTCTAGATTTAACATATGGCAACTTTGCCTGTTTAGCAACTAGCTTAGCTGTGTATGGCATTAATTGCATAAGTCCTTTAGCACCAGCATGGCTATTTGCACTTAAATCAAATTCACTTTCTTGTCTTATTATAGATAAGATAAATGCACTTTCAGGTATCTTTCTTCCGTTAATATATTTAGGAGTACTTATTATCGGATAATTATATTTATTATGAAATCTTTTTTCATAAGAGGCAATTTTTGCAATTTGAATAGCAAAATCAAATCTTTCTATATTAGTAGAAAGCTCAGAGGCAAGAATTTCACTTCCTTTTTCTATATTATCATTTGCAAGATGTCTTAAAATGAATTTTGTATACTTATCTTCATTTAGCTCGTCCAAAAGATAAACTAATTTTACTAATTCTTTAGAATAGAAATCTTCTCTATATTTCAAGTCAACTTCCATGCCATTAGAAAGTTCAAAATTTTTATTTGGATTTAATTCTAAAAAAGCTAGCTGACCATAATAAGTTGTTAGATATTTTGATGCCTCATTAAACCATTTATTTGAATTTTCTTTATCCCCAAGTGATTTATAAGATTTTGCAAGCCAATACGCTCCTCTTGAAGTGCTTATAGGATAACTCACGTTGTTATAAAAATTTTGAAAATGATCTTTAGATAATAAAGGATCATCTAAAAAACTTAATGCAATCCAACCACTCATCCATTCTGCTGCTGCATAATCAGCACCTTCAGTCATACCATGATTACTTGATATTCTATATGCAAGCTCATATTTTTTTTTATAAATTAAAGATCTTGAAATAATTTCTCTTTCTACCCACCATTTATCAGGTCTAACCAAGTAATCTTTGGTATTTTTTATCTTTAATAAAATCTCAGCTGAGTCATCAACACGTCCTCTTTTTCTTCTCCATTTTAAACGATCATAATTTAAACCTGCATCATTTTTTAAACGTTGAGGAACATTTTTAATAGCTTGATCAACTCCATAAGATTTACTCATTAGTAATTGCCTAGCATTGTAAAGAAGTTCATAATCTTTAGGAAGGTAACGTAACATTCTTTTTAAATCCCAATATTTATTTTCCCAAGCTAAATAATCTGCTCTTTTAATATAATCATCAGCACTAAGGTGTTTTTTAAATTTTTTTCTAAAAAATCTTAGATCAGCTTTACTTAGTTCTGCAGTTATCCAACCATCTTTAATAAGTTTTCTTCCTTTTTCAATTTGACCCGATAGTACATAGCTTTCACCCAGTATCATTTTACCATAACCACTTAAAGGCTGATTATTCTGAAACCAATTAATAACTTTACCTGGTGAAATTTTTTCATTGGATAATTTATGTTCTGATAAATATTTAATTCTTCCAATTCTAGGGTAGTCTTTATTTACATTAATAAAATTCAGATAATCATAAAAAGATCCTTTATTTCCCTTGGTAAGAAGATGTCTCCATTGTATAAAATTGTAAATTGATTTATCCTTGGCTTTTTTTGCAGTATTAATTGCCACACTCCAATTTGCTTTTTTCATTTCTGTGACAGCCTTTTTTGCTATGGCAAAATCTTTTTTGCTGTAATATTTTGATCTAACACTTTTTAATTTGTTGTCTTTACCCGCAATTAATGGTTTTTTCTTAGGTATTAAATATTTTGGTTTTTTTGTTTCTTTTTCAATAATTTCATTATTAACAATCTTTTTTTCTATTTTTTTTGGTTTAGGCAGAGGTTTTAAGATATTAACTAAAACTTTTTTTTTAAGTTCGCTATCTGATAATAATGGCTTTTTAAGTGGTACAATTTTTAAATTTTCAGACGCAAAAGTTAAATGATAAAAACCCACAAATAAACTTAGGGTAATTAATAGTATTTTTTTTTGCATATTCTTTAGTATGTGAATCGACAATTTATGTTATAAGATCTTATGTTTAAAGGATCAAATGTTGCATTAATTACACCTTTTAAAAATGATAAACTTGATGATGAAACATATATCAAGTTAATTCATTTTCATATTGATAATGGTACAAATGGATTAGTTCCAGCTGGAACAACTGGTGAATCTCCGACTTTAAGTCACAGTGAACATGAGAGAGTAATAGAATTATGTGTTAAAGAAAGTAAAGGAAAACTTCCAGTATTTGCTGGAACAGGCTCTAACTCAACCGAAGAAGCAATTTCTTTAACTAAACATGCTGAAAAAATAGGCGCTAATGGCGCTTTAGTGGTTACTCCATATTACAATAAGCCAACACAAGAAGGTCTATTCCAACATTACAAAGCTATTAATGATAAATGTGGAATTCCAATAATAATTTATAATATTCCTGGCAGATCTGTAATAGATATGTCTGTTGAGACTATGGCACGTTTATATGAACTTAAAAATATCATTGGTGTAAAAGATGCTACGGGTGATTTAAATAGAGTTGATCAAACATTAAAAAAATTAGGAAAAGATTTTTTACAATTAACCGGTAATGATGAAAACGCATTAGAGTTCAATAAAAAAGGTGGTGAAGGGGCTATAAGTGTTACAGCAAATATTGCACCTAAGCTTTGTTCAGAATTTCAAAAAGTTTCAAATCTTAAAAATGTTTCTGCAAATCCTGAGGAAGCTGAAAGACTTGATCAAATTTTACAACCATTGCATGAAGCAATGTTTGTTGAAAGTAACCCTAGCCCTGTAAAATATGCAGCTAAAATATTAGATTTATGTGATGATACAGTTAGACTACCATTAGTAAAAGTAACTGACACGACTAAAGATATAATTCAAAAAACATTGAAAGCTGCCAAGCTAGTTTAATGAAAAAAAAAACCAATCCTGGTTTGAAAATCATTTGTTTGAATAGAAAAGCAAGTTTTAATTATTTCTTTGAAGATTTAATAGAAGCAGGAATTGTTTTAAAGGGATCAGAAATAAAATCTGTTAGAGAAGGAAAAATTAATATAGCAGACTCATATGCGGTAGAAAAAAACGGTGAAATAATTTTGATTAACTCACATATTGCTCAATACAAACAAGCTAGTATCACCAATCATAATCCAATGGATGAGAGAAAATTATTATTAAATAAAAGAGAAATAAATAAATTAATTGGAAAAATGCAAAGAGATGGTTTTACAATTGTTCCAACCAAAATGTATTTTAAAAAGGGTAAAGCAAAAGTAGAAATTGCTGTAGCTAAAGGAAAAAAACAATACGATAAAAGAGCAACAAAAAAAGATAGAGACTGGAACAGAGATAAAGCCCGATACATTAGAAAATCAAGTTAATGATATATATTGGAATAGGTTCAAATTTAGGAAATAGAATTAGAAATATTGAGAATTCAAAGTATCTTTTAAAAATTAATGGAATTGATATAATAAGAACATCTGGTTATTATGAGACTTTATCATGGCCAGATCCATCTAAACCAAAATTTATTAACATTGTTATTCAATCTAATACAAATTTTTCACCAAAAAAACTTTTAAAAATATTTAAAATAATTGAGCACAAACTTGGAAGAATTAGAAGCATTAGAAATGCCCCTAGAACTTGTGATATAGATCTAATTTCTTATAGAAATAGAATTTTATCCAACAGTATTTCAATCCCTCATAAAAGTATGAATAAACGAAATTTTGTATTATTTCCTTTGTTTGAAGTAGCGCCACACTGGAAGCATCCTAAAAGTAAAAAAAGTATCAAAAAATTAATCTTTTCTTTACCAATTAAGGATATTACGTCTATTAAACAAATATGATTTAATGGTATATTAATAGAATGCTAAACTCTGAAGATCTTATAAATAAAGTAAAAGGTTACAATAAATTTGTAAATTTAGATCGTTTAGATAAAGCGTATAATTTTGCAGTTAAAGCACATAGTAATCAAAAAAGAGATTCTGGTGATCCTTACTCAGTTCACCCAATTGAAGTAGCTAATATACTTACAGATTTAAAATTAGACTCTGCAACTATAGCAACAGGATTATTGCACGATACTATTGAAGATACATTTGCAACTTATGAAACAATTAAGAGTGAATTTGGTGAAGAAGTTGCTGAATTAGTTGAAGGAGTAACAAAAATATCAGTTTTTGAGAATACCGCTGCTGCAAATTCAAAAGCGGAAAATTTTAGAAAATTAATTTTAGCAACTTCAAAAGATATTAGAGTTCTATTGGTTAAATTGGCAGATCGACTTCACAATATGAGAACAATTAAATCTATTAAGAAGGAGGATAAAAGAAAAAGAATTGCACAAGAAACAATGGAAATTTATGCGCCTTTAGCAGACAGAATGGGTATGCATAGAATACGAGATGAACTTGAGGATTTGTCATTTGAAATTTTAAATTTAGAAGCAAGACAACTTATTCAAACAAGGTTAAGTGAAATAAAAAAAGATAAAGAAAATTTGTTTGAAAGTTTATCAAGTCAAATAAAAGATTTGTTGATAGAAAATGGTATCAACGCATCAATTTATGGTAGGGAAAAAACCCCGTTTTCAATTTGGAGAAAACTTCAAAAAAAAAGAGTTTCACTTGAACAAATAACAGATATCATCGGATTTAGAATAATTTTAAATGATGCAGATGAATGCTATCAAACTTTAGGTATACTTCATAAAAAATGGAATTGTATTCCAGGAAAATTTAAAGATTATATTTCTTCACCAAAGATCAATGGCTATAAATCACTACATACCTCTGTTATTGGTTCATACAAAAAACCTATTGAAATTCAAATTCGTACATCAAAGATGCATGATTTTGCTGAACGTGGTATTGCATCTCATTGGCAATATAAATCTTCAGAAAAATTTAATTCTCTTCAATGGAAAGAATACGATTGGTTAAAAGACTTAGTTGAGATTATTGAGAAAAATGAAAATCCAGAACATTCTTATGAATACACTAAATTACAAATGTTTCAGGAGAATGTTTTTTGTTTTACTCCTAAGGGCTCTGTAATAAAGCTTCCTAAGAATGCTACACCAATTGATTTTGCATATGCTGTTCACACTAAAGTGGGCAATACAGCTATTGGATGTGAAATTAATGGAAATAAAAGTGAATTACAAACAATCTTAAGAAATGGTGATACAATAAAGATTATAACCTCTAAAAATCAATCACCATCTCTTCATTGGATACCTGTTACTAAAACCGGCAAAGCAAGAGCAGCTATTAGAAGATATTGGCACGACAAAGGTGAAGAAAAAGAACGAAAATTAAAAAAATATAATACAACTCTTTGGATTTCATTACCTGATAAACCAGGTCAATTAGGTAGCATAAGTTCTTTAATAGGTAATCATAAGTTGAATATTTCTAATTTGGAAATGGCTGGTAAAAACCCAAAATATATCAACTTTAAATTTCAATTAATAATTAGGGATTTAAAAAATTTTACTAATTTTATTGCGGAGTTAAAACAAAAGAGTATAAAATTTAAGATAATACGACACGAAGATAAAAGAAATGCTTTCACTCAAAAAATCCTTAGATATTTTAAAAAAGACTAATGCTCTATTAGAAGGTCATTTTGTATTATCCTCAGGTTTACATTCTTCAAAATATATCCAGTGTGCAAAATTACTAAGTTATCCTCATAAAGCACAATTAATTTGTAAATCTTTAGCAAACAAAATTAAAAAAAATTTTAAAAGTTTTGATTTGATATTAGCACCAGCAATGGGTGGCATAGTTATTGGTTATGAAATTGGTAAACTTCTAAAAAAAGAAACAATATTTTGTGAGAGAGTAAAAGGTAAATTTACATTAAGAAGAGGCTTTAATATAAAAAAAAATTCTAAAGTATTGATAATCGAAGATGTCATAACAACAGGCAAGTCAAGCTTAGAATGCACTAAACTAATAAAAAAATCTAAAGCAAAATTAGTTGGCTTTGCATCAATAATTGATCGTTCTACTAAAAACAATTTAAAGATTAAACAAAAAATTATTTCACATCTAAAAATTGATGTACCAACTTATAAACCTGGTAAACTACCTAGTGAATTAAAAAAGATACCAGTAACTAAACCAGGAAGTAGATATATTAAGTGAAACGATTAGGTGTTAATATTGATCATATAGCTACCCTTAGAAATGCAAGAGGAGAACTTCATCCAGACCCTTTTTTAGCTGCAAAATTTGTTAAAAATCAAGGAGCAGACTCAATTACAATTCATTTAAGAGAGGACAGACGTCACATAAAAGATTTGGATGCAAAAAATATATGCTCTATTAAAAATCTTTTAGTTAATTTAGAAATCTCAATTAAAGAAGAAATTGTTAAGAATGCTCTCAAAATAAAGCCTAATTATATTTGTATTGTTCCTGAAAATAGAAAAGAAATAACCACAGAGGGTGGTTTGAATTTAAAAAAAAATAAAAATCGTATTAAAAAAATTTTAAATATTTTTAAGAAAAAAAAAATTCGAACTAGTCTTTTTATTAATCCTTCATCAAAAGATGTTTTGCTTGCAAAAGAATTAGGTACAGATTGTATAGAAATTCATACTGGAAGATTTGCTAATTTAGTCAAATCAAAAAAAAATATTAATAATGAATTTCTTAGAATTAAAAAGTCATGTAAACTAGCACACGATTACGGTATAGAAGTCCATGCTGGCCATGGTTTAGATTATAAAGCGACTAAAATTTTAACAAAAATTAAAGAAATTGAGGAGTTTAATATAGGACATTTTATTATAGGGGAGTCAATTTTTTTTGGCATTAAATCTGTTATCAAAAAATTTAAAAAAATAATTAAGTAATGAAAACCATAGGAATTGGTGTTGATATAGTTGATAATAATAGAATTAAGCACCTAATTAAAAATAAAAAATTTATAAATCGATCATTTAGTAAAAAAGAAATTATTAGTTCAAAAAAATATATTAATAAAACAAACTTTTTTTCAAAAAGATTTGCTGCTAAAGAGTCATTCGCAAAAGCTTTAGGCACTGGTTTTCGTAATAATTTAAATTTAAAAGATATAGAAGTTATTAATGATAAATTAGGCAAACCTCATTATTTGATCAATCCTAAAATTAAAAAATTAATAGAAATAAAAAAGAAAGCTAAAAATTTTCAATTGTTTCTTTCAATTTCTGATGAAAAAGATTATTCAGTAGCATTTACAATAATTCAAAAATTATAATGATTTCAAAAAAAGTAATAATAGATAATCTTAAAACATTATTTTATGCGTTAATAATTGCTGTAATTATAAGGTCTTTATTTTTACAACCATTTTATATTCCATCTTCATCTATGGAACCTACACTTTTAGTTGGGGACAGACTTTTTGTAACTAAGTATTCTTACGGATATAGCAAACACTCTTTCCCTTTTAGTCCACCAATCATAAATAAGAGAATTTTTTTTTCTGAACCCAAACGAGGTGATGTGGTTGTATTTAAAACACCAGCAGACAATAGAACTGATTATATAAAAAGATTAGTTGGATTACCTGGTGACAAAATTCAATTTATAGACTCTAATTTATATATAAATAATAACGAAGTATCTAAGTCTCTTATATCTAAATCAGATAAAATTTTTTGTGGCAACAACACAATTGAAGTTTTTACATTTGAAGAAAAACTATCAAATAACAAATTACATAAAACAGTTTATCTAAAAGACTTCCCGTACAATGATTCTGACATATTTATTGTACCAGAAGAACATTATTTTTTTCTAGGAGATAATAGAGACTGCTCCAAAGATAGTAGATTCTTATCGAGTGTTGGATACGTTCACAAAAATAATCTTGTTGGTAAAGCTCAATTTATTTTTTTTTCATCTGATAAAAAAATTGGTCGTTTTTTTTCATTTTGGAAGTGGCATAAGTCATTTAGGTTTAATAGAATTTTTAATAAAATTATCTGATGAAAATAGATTATTCTAATTTAGAAAAAAGAATTAATTATAAGTTCAAAGATAAAAAATTATTAATAAGAGCACTAACACACAAAAGTTATGACAAAGAAGATAATAACGAAAAGATAGAATTTTTGGGTGATAGAGTTTTAGGTTTAATAATAGCCAAAAAACTCTTAGAGATTTATCCAGATGAAAAAGAGGGTATTCTAGACAAAAAGTTTGCATCATTAGTAAATAAAAAAACTTGCTTGCAAGTTGCTAGAAATATTAATCTTGAAAAATATATTTTAACTTTTAATCCTATAAATAAAAAAATTAAAGTTGAGGATAAAGTTATTGCTGATTGTTGTGAGGCTTTAATTGGAGCAATTTATTTAGACAAAGGATTTTTAGCAATTGAAAATTGCATACTCAATCTCTGGAAGAAAAATATTAAAGATAGTATCATTACTCAAATAGATGCAAAAACAAAATTACAAGAATATTCATTAAAAAAATTTAAAAAATTACCAATATATAAAATAATTTCAAATACAGGACCAAGACACAAACCAATATTTAAAGTAAGTGTTAAACTTCCTGATTCAAAACTTTTTGTAGGAAAAGGCTCATCCAAAAAGGATGCTGAACAGAATGCAGCAATGCTATGTATAGATTGTAGTTTATAATTATGAATTGGGACGACGTTGGTTTTTTGTTATCTAAAAATAGATACAATGAAAATTCGTTAATAGCAGAAATTTTTACAAAAGATCACGGAAAAATATCAGGAATAATATTTGGTGGAACTTCAAAAAAAATCAAGAATTATCTTCAAATAGGAAATCAACTACATACAACTTTTAATTCCAAAACTGAAAATAAAATTGGTTATTTTAAAATAGAAATATTTAAAGCTATTTCTCCTATTTATTTTGACGATCCAAAAAAGTTAAATTGTGTTTTATCTGCAATGAATTTGATAAAAATATTAACCG
This sequence comes from uncultured Pelagibacteraceae bacterium, assembly GCA_902571235.1. GTDB lineage: Bacteria > Pseudomonadota > Alphaproteobacteria > Pelagibacterales > Pelagibacteraceae > Pelagibacter. The sequence goes on along the minus strand of CACGBI010000009.1, from coordinate 4,727 downwards.
CAGAAGCTCAAACAAATAAAAATGTTTATAACTTGTTAAATGACTTTTATATAATCTTACATGATCCATATTGGTTGAAGAAATATATTTTTTGGGAATTGGAACTTTTAAGCATTCTTGGATTTAATTTAGATCTTGAAAACATGGTTCGTAAAGAAATTGTCAACGATAAGATTTTTTATATAGTAAAATCTTCTACCGAAAAAAAAATAGTTCCAAATTTCCTTATTGAGAAAAATAATGACTTAAATGATATTCAAGATCTTTTAAATGGACTTAAACTTGTAGGAGATTTTATGGATAAAACAATTCTAAAACCAAATAATATTAATTATCCAATTAGTAGAAATCAATTTATAAATTCTTTAAAGTAATTAAATAAGTATTTTATCTATTCTATCAGCATAATATGTTACAATTGCATTTGCACCAGCTCTCTTAAATGCAACTAAACTTTCATATATAGCATCTTTATTAATTAATTTTTTTGCTATAGCCGTCTCAATCAAACTATATTCTCCTGACACTTGATAAGCGAGAACAGGTAATTTAAATTTTTCTTTTATAGATTTAATTATGTCTAAGTATGGCATACCAGGTTTAACCATTACCATATCAGCACCTTCTTTAATATCTAAAGCAACTTCTCTTAAAGCTTCATTAGAATTTCTATAGTCCATTTGGTATGTTTTTTTATCTCCTTTTAAAGAACTTTTAGATCCAACTGCGTCTCTAAAAGGACCATAAAAACTTGACGCGTATTTTGCTGCATAAGATAATATTTGAACGTTTTGGAATTTATTTTTATCTAAAGCTTTTCTAATTTTACCAATTCTACCATCCATCATGTCTGATGGAGCGAGAACATCACAACCCATTTCTGCCTGAAGTAATGATTGATTAATCAGAACTTCAATAGTTTCATCGTTTAGAATAGTATTTGACCTAATTAAGCCATCATGACCATGTGAAGTGTAAGGATCTAAAGCTACATCACACATTATTCCTATATGATTTTTGTATCTTTTTTTTATCTCTTGTATTGCCCTACAAACTAGATTGTTATCATTTAGAGATTCTGTACCCAATTCATCTTTAAGCATATTTTGAGTTTTTGGAAAAAGCGCAATCATCGGTATTTTTTTACTAATGGCTCTATCTACAATTTGGCTTAATCGATTAATCGTGTATCTATATACACCTGGCATAGATGAGATCTTTTGTTTTTTATTAGAGCCTTCTATTAAAAAAATAGGTAAAATAAAGTCGTTTGGACTTAAAGTATTCTCTTGAATAAGTCTTCTAGACCAAGATTCTTTTCTGCCTCTTCTTAATCTCAGATTAGGATATTTTCCAATTATCATGTTTTAATTTACTTTTAAATTGCGACAAAAGTAATATACACATATACAATAAAAACAGTACAAAGCAAACTTGATGACAATAAAAAATTCAAAAGTAATAGATCTAAATATCAGAAAAGAAGATAGAGTTTTAGACTTTAGTGATTTTCAAAAGCAAGAAATAAAATTTGATATAGAAAAATTACAAGAAGCTTATCACCAAATAATAAATATTAAAAAGTTTGAGGACGCGGGTGTTCCTCACTTTGGAGCAATATCATTAACTCAAATACCTGGAGATCCAGAGTCAATCAAAGGTAATAAGGCTCGAGGTATATTTTGGACAAAGCCTGATAAATCAGGAAAAGAAGTTGTTCGAGATGAATTTTTAGATGAATCAGCTTATTCAGAATTTATTAAAGATTATGAGAATACTTATTTTAAAGAAGTATATGATGCTCTTTCATCAAGATATAAGCTTGGTAGAGTAAGAATTCTATTAAAAGAACCAAGATCAACTTTGAGTTGGCACAGAGATCCTGAACCTAGATTGCATATACCTATAATAACAAACCCAGGTTCTATAATGGTGATTGACAATGTAGCAAAACACATGCCTGCAGATGGTTCAGTTTGGATAACCAATAACACAAAGTACCACAATGCATTTAATGGTGGGGAAGAAAATAGAATACACTTGGTTGCTTGTGTTTTAGATTATAAATTTAATTAATTTGAAAAAAATATTTATTTCATCAGATCACGCTGGTTTTAATCTAAAAGAAACAATTAAAATTTATTTACAAAGAAAAAAATTAAATTTTTTAGATCTTGGCCCAATTAATAATAATAAAGTTGATTATCCTGATTACGCTCATAAAGTCGCGCAAAAAGTTAAATTGAATAAAAATAATATAGGTATTTTAGTATGTGGCTCAGGTACTGGAATGAGCATTGCGGCAAATAAGCATAAAAATATACGTGCAGCTCAATGTTTTAATTTAAAATCAACAAAATTATCTAGATTGCATAACGATGCAAATATCATTACATTAGGTTCAAGGTTGATAACTAAAAAAAATGCTTTAAAATTAGTAGGTGTTTTTTTAAATACTAAATTTGATGGTGGTAGACACTTAAAAAGAATAAAAAAGATATAATTATGTCAAGTGAGAAAAATTATTTAAACGATAATTACAAGAGTTTCTTTGAGGATAGCTTATCACTAAAAGATCCAGAAATTTATAAAGCTATTAAAGATGAATTAATTAGACAACAACAACATATAGAATTAATTGCATCTGAAAATATAGTTTCCCAAGCAGTGTTAGAAGCTCAAGGCTCAGTATTAACCAATAAATATGCTGAGGGATATCCAGGAAAAAGATATTATAATGGATGTGACCACGTTGACGTTGCGGAAAATCTTGCTATTGAGAGATTAAAAAAATTATTTAATTGCGAATTTGCAAATGCTCAACCACATTCTGGAGCTCAAGCTAATGGAGCTGTATTTTTAGCTCTACTAAACCCAGGAGATACTTTTATGGGTATGAGTTTAAATTCAGGTGGACATATTACACATGGATTAAAAATTTCAATGTCAGGTAAGTGGTTTAATGCAATTGGATATGATGTTGATAAAAATTCTGAACTTATTGATTATGATAATGTTGAAAAACTTGCATTAGAACATAAACCAAAATTAATTATAGCAGGAGGAAGTGCATATTCTCGTGTAATTGATTTTAAAAGATTTAGAGAAATAGCCGATAAAGTAGGCGCGTACCTTATGGTTGATATGGCTCATTTCTCAGGATTGGTAGCTGGCAAAGGTTATCCAAACCCTTGTGATTATGCACATGTAGTAACATCAACAACTCATAAAGTATTTAGAAGTGCAAGAGGAGGAATAATTTTAACTAATCATGAAGAACTTGCTAAAAAATTTAACACAGCAGTTTTTCCTGGTTATCAAGGCGGACCCTTAATGCATATTATAGCTGCTAAAGCAGCAGGATTCCTTGAAGCCTTACAACCAGAATTTCAAGATTACATTAAATCTGTTTTAGCAAATGCCAAAATGCTAGCAGAAACTTTAAAGAACAATGGATTTAAGATTTATTCAGACGGAACAGACACACATTTAATGTTAGTTGATTTAAGACCTTATAATGTTAAAGGTAATCTTGCTGCAGAAAGTCTCTGTAGAGCAAATATAACATGTAATAAAAATGGTATTCCATTTGATACTGAAAAACCAATGATTACATCTGGAATAAGATTAGGAACTCAAGCCGCTACTACTCGAGGCTTTGGACTTAATGAATTTAAAACAGTTGGTGAATTAATTACAAAAACTTTAAAAGGATTATCTGAAAACCCAAATGATAATAGTAAAATAGAAAATGAAGTAAAAAATGAAGTTATTTCTTTAACTTCATCATTTCCGATATATAAGAACCTTTAGTAAATGATATGTTCAATTTGTAAAAAAGGGGAGACCTCAGTAGTCGACTCTCGACCTACAGAAGATGGAACAGCCATTAGAAGAAGAAGATTATGTGTATGTGGTGCTCGTTTTACTACATTTGAAAGAGTTCAATTTAGAGAAATAATGGTTGTCAAAAAGAATGGAAGAAAATCTTCTTTTGACAGAGATAAACTGTCTAAATCAATTTATATTGCTCTAAAAAAAAGACCCATAGACACTGAGACAGCAGAAAAATTTATAAGTAAAATTTCTCGAGCTTTAGAAGAACTTGGACAAAGTGAAATATCAACTAATACGATTGGTACTATGGTTATGGAAGGCTTGAAAGAATTAGACCCTGTAGCATATGTCCGATTTGCTTCAGTATACAGAAATTTTAGAGAAGAAAAAGATTTTGTACAATTCGTGGACAAACTTGATGTCTACAAAAAAAGATAAATTTTCTATCAAAGATAAAAAGTATATGAAAATAGCCTTTGATTTGGCTAGGTCTAAACATGGTTTAACTGGATCCAATCCATCAGTAGGATGTGTAATTGTTAAGAAAGATAATATTATATCAGTAGGTACAACTTCTTATAATGGAAGACCTCATGCTGAATATAATGCGATAAAAGATTGTATTGAAGATCTAAAAGACTCTAAAATTTATGTTACTCTTGAACCTTGTTGTCATTATGGCTTAACACCTCCTTGCACTAATTTAATTATAAAATCTAAAATTTCTGAAGTTTTATATTCAATTGCTGACATTGATAGACGAGTTAGAAATAAAAGTTATAAAGTTTTAAAATCAAATAAAATAATCGTTAAAAAAGGATTGTTAAAAGATGAAATTCAAAAATTTTATCACCCATATTTTTTAAATAGAAAAAAAAAATTACCTTTTG
>CACGBI010000008.1 GCA_902571235.1 uncultured Pelagibacteraceae bacterium | reverse complement strand
TATTTATGAGAGTTGGTTAAAAAAAATTAATTTCATAGAAGAGTTTAGTAATTATATATTATTAACAGTTCCAACGAGATTTATAAGAGACTGGATTACATCAAGATATTTAGATCAAATCTTACAAGTAGTTAGAAGTCATAAAAAAGATATAATTAGAATTGAGTTTAAAATAGCTGACTCAAAAAAAAGTAAAAATGATGTAGAAAACGACGTAATTAAAAATCTTAATAATGAAAAAAATGTTTCTTTTATAAAAGATTCATATCTTCAGTATAATCGTATAGATCCCAACAAAAGATTCGATAATTTTTTGACTGGCTCAAGTAATAAATTAGCCTATGAGGCTTCAATCAAAGTGTCTGAAAATATTTCTCATTATAATCCGTTATATATTTATGGCGGTGTAGGAATAGGCAAAACCCATTTACTTAATGCTATAGGATTAGAATTAAAGAAAAATAACAAAGTAATGTTTATTTCAGCTGAAAGATTTATGTATCAATTTGTTAAATCTATAAAATCAAATGATATGGTTAAATTTAAAGAGTATTTTAGGAATACAGATATATTATTAATTGATGATATTCAGTTTATGAATGGAAAAGAAGCTATGCAAGAAGAGTTTTTTCATACCTTCAATGCTTTGCTTGATAAAGGATCACAGATTATTGTTTCTGCCGATAGAGCACCCAATAAATTATCACGGATTCAAGAACGAATAAAATCCAGATTTTCAGGGGGTTTGGTAGTTGATATACAAAAACCTGACTATGAGTTAAGAAAAAAAATTGTCGAACAAAAAAATGAAGAATTGAATAATCTTTATACTGATCAAATTAATATTACAAAAGAAATTCAAGATTATATTAGTACTGAAATTACTGCTAGTATAAGAGAGCTAGTTGGTGCAATAAATAGAATAGTTTCTTTCTCAAGAATTTATAATAGAGCTCCAAATTTATCAGAAACAAAAATTGTTTTAAAAGATCTTTTAAATATATCTGAAAACAAAGTCACAATTGATTTGATTCAAACATTAGTTTGCAGATATTTTAAAATTAGTAAAAATGAGATGTTATCTTCAAGAAGATCAAGATATCTTGTTAGACCAAGGCAGACAGCAATATATTTAACTAAAATTTTAACCTCAAAATCTCTACCTGAAATTGGAAGAGAATTTTCAAATCGGGATCACACAACAATTATTCATTCAGTTAAAACAATAGAAAAGCTCAAAGAAAAAGATCCTGATATGGTAGCTAATATAAATAAATTGAAAAATCAGATACTTTATAACAACAAAGAAAATGAAATTTAACGTTAATCAGCAAGATTTGCAAATGGCTTTAAGTTATTGTCAGGGTGTTATAGAAAAAAGAAGTACGTTACCTATATTATCAAATGTTTTGTTAGATGTAAGTAATTCGCAACTAACAATTACAGCAACTGATCTTGATCTTATATTTGTACATCAAATAAATAATATTGAAGTAATTGAAGAAGGTAAAACAACTACCACATCATCAATAATGTACGATATTGTAAGAAAATTTTCTTCTGGAAAAAAAATAAATTTATCCTTATCTGATAATAATAAACTTCAACTAGAATCTGAAAAATCAGTTTTTAATTTAAATTGTATTAGTCATTCAGAATTTCCCTTAACAGATGAAAATTTTAATGATTATGAGTTTTCAATTAATTCTAAAAGTTTACTGAAACTTCTTAATAAATGTAAATTTTCAATTTCAAATGATGAAACAAGACATTATTTAAGTGGAATATATTTTCACCAAACAGAGGTAGATGACAAAACCTATTTAACATCAGTAGCAACTGATAGTCATAGAATGTCTATTTCGAAGATAAGGCTTGATCAAAAAATTAATTTTGACCCAATTATCTTACCTAAAAAAACGATATTTCAATTAGTTTCACTTTTAGATAATTTTGATGGTGATGTAAAAATATCTAATGTTAAGTCTAAAATAAAATTTGAATTAAAAAATAGTATTTTAATTTCAAAATTAATTGATGGAAAATTTCCAAATTACATTCAAGTAATTCCAAAAAATAATCAAAAAAAACTTGAAATAGATTTAAAATTATTCTTAGGATCTGTTGATCGTGTTGCATCAGTATCTTTAGATAAAAAAGATGGTGTAAAATTTAGCTTAACAAAAGATGCTTTAAATCTTTCTGTGAATAATACAAATAGTGGAGATGGTAATGAGACACTAAATGTTAATTTTGATCATGATTTAGAAATAAGTTTTAATTCAAGATATTTAATAGATGTAGCTTCTCAGTTAGATGGTGAAAAAATTGAAATCTATTTTAATGATACCGGATCACCAGCTTTAATTAAAGATCCTGGAGATTTTGATAGTATTTATGTTGTTATGCCTATGAAGGGCTAGTTAATATTATTTAATTCAGTATATATCTTTTCTTCCAAGTTTTTTATAAATTCATTTTTATCCATTCCCGAAACAATTTTTGGCAATATGGATATGATTATCTCTTTATTTGATTTTTTAAAACCTCTTTTAGGCCATACATAACCAGAATTTATTGCAATAGGTTGACAGGATATTCTAAGCTCTTCATAAATTCGGCCAGCACCTTTTTTAAATGGCGGTCTTTCGTCTGGCTTGACTCTAGTTCCTTGAGGAAAAATTATTAATGGTCTTTGAGTTTCGTTTTTCATTTTCGAAATATCCTCAAAAAAACCTAAATTATCTTTAGTAACCTTATTTCTTTTTATAGAAATTGACCCAATTTTTTTTAAATACCAACCAAAAATAGGGATAAGAATTAATTCTTTTTTTAAAATAAATACAGGAGCATTGAAAATTGTTTGAAGATAAAAAGTTTCAAACATTGATTGATGAGATGACACAATAAAAAACTTTTCATTATTTATAATATTTTCTTTACCTAAAATTTTAATTTTTACAGATAGTATTGTTTGAAGACAAAAGCTCGCCCAATGACCCATCAATTTACCTCCTTTTAAGACAATATTTTGAGGTAATAACAAAGCTGGTAAAAAAATTATTGATATAAAAAAAATTCCTAAAAAGAAAACTATAGAAAATAATATACTTCTTAACATTAGTTTGAATGTTACATTAATTCAGATATTTTTTGCCTTTTATTTAAAGTAAGGATTTTTGAGTTTTTGATTAAAATTTCCAGAGGTTTAGGTCTTAGATTATAATTAGACGCTAATGACATACCATAAGCACCAACATCACAAATTACTAAATAATCTTTTTCATGTAATTTTTGATAATTTTTAGTTGTCAAAAATGTATCAGTACTTTCACATATAGGTCCTACAAATTCATAAACTTTTTTGGATTTTGAATTAATTTTTTTTAGAGGTATTATTTTATGAGTGGCACCATATAAAGCTGGTCGCATTAAATCATTCATTGCAGCATCTAGAATAACAAAATCTTTTTTAAATCCTTTTTTAATATATATTACTTTTGTAATTAAAATACCTGAATTACCTATTATAGATCTTCCTGGTTCAAAAATAATTTTACAATTATTAACTTTTAAAAATTTTTCTATCTCTTGAGAATATTTTTTGAGATTTAATTTCGAATTATTATGAATGTAATCTATTCCCATACCGCCCCCGAGGTCTATATATTCAAAGTTATAATTACATTTCTTTATTACTTTGCTTACTGCTTTAAGCATATTTACATATGGTTTGTTATTAAGTATTTGGCTACCAATATGTACACTCAAACATTTTAAATTTAAATTTTTTGATTTTTTTACTATATTAACTAAATGAGAAAAAATTTTTTGGTCTACACCAAATTTATTTTCTTTTTTACCAGTCGAAATTTGTCTTAAAGTTTTTGCATCAGTATTAGGATTTAATCTAATACCAATATTAACAATTTTCTTTTTCTTTTTCGCAATTTTTTCAATTTCTAATATTTCACTTTCAGACTCTGCATTAATTAGAAGTATATTTTTGTTTATGGCAAATTCTATTTCTTCTGTAATTTTTCCAACACCTGAAAATACAATTTTTTTTGGTTGAATTCCTGCTTTTAGTGCTTTCATTAGTTCACCTAAAGAAACTACATCTGCACCGAGGTTATTCTTTCTTATTTCTTTTAAAATACCTAAATTTGAATTTGCTTTTACAGCATAACAAATTAAAGGATTTATTTTTTTAAAATGATTTTTCAAATTTTGGATATTTTCTTTAATTTTTTGATAAGAGTAACAGTATATAGGAGTTTTATATTTTTTTATAATTGAACTAATATAAAAACGATCTAACGTGAGTTTGTTTTTTTTATAAATCATGAAAAGTAAGTAATTTGAACACTTATTTTTCCTGAGGTTTGATTTTCTTCTTTATAAACAGGATCCCCTTTTTTACCACAAGAAGAAATTATAATTGTTACAAATATTAATATACAAATTTTTTTTATCATTTATTTCTTTTATATTTCATTATCATTTTTTTGATGTTTTCAAAAGATGTTCCTCCATAAGATTTTTTTGAATTTATTGAATTTTTTAAATTAAAAATTTTCAAAACTTCTTTTGTTAATTTTGGTTCAATTTTTTTCAATTCTTCAATTTTGAGATCCTTCAATTTCTTTCTTTTCTTTTCAGCAAAATTTACTATTTCAGCAGTTTTTTGATACGCTTTTCTAAATGACATTGAATGATTTTTAACTAAGTAATCTGCAAGATCAGTTGCTGTAATAAAACCTGTATCAGCAAGTTCAAACATTCTTTCTTTATTTGGTGAAACATTTTTTAATATTTCATTAAATACTTTTAGACTGTTAATTAAAGTATCGTATGATTTAAAAACTAATGTTTTGTCATCCTGCATATCTTTAAAATAGGAGAGTGGCAAACCTTTGAGTATTGTAAGCATTGAAAATAAATTTCCAAATGCAAAGCCAGATTTACCTCTTAAATACTCAAGTAGATCTGGATTCTTTTTTTGTGGCATTATGGAAGATCCAGTCACGACCTTATCTGAAAGTTGTATTAAATTGAAACCATCTGAATTCCAAATAATTAATTCTTCTGCAATTCTTGAAATATGCATTGAACATAAAGAAATACTAAATAGAAAATCTAAAACAAAATCTCTATCTGAAACGGTGTCTATAGAATTATTTGTTGGGTTTTTAAAACCAAGTTTATTAGAAGTGTAATGCCTGTCTATATTAAATGAAGTACCAGACAATGCGGCTGCACCAAGGGGACATTCATTTAAAATTTCAATATTATTATTAAATTTTTTTTTATCTCTTTTAAAAATTTCTACATAGGCCATAAAATAATGTCCTAAAGATATTGGTTGTGCATTCTTTAAATGTGTAAAACCAGGCATAATTGTTTCAACATTTTTTTCTGCAAGTTTAATAGTTGATTTAATAATTTTATCTAAATTGTGATTCACTTCTTGAGTAGCTGATTTTATCCACATTTTTAAATCAGTTATAACTTGATCGTTTCTTGATCTAGCAGTATGAATATAACCTGCTTCATCTCCTATAATTTGAAAAAGTTTTTTTTCAATATTCATATGAATATCTTCATATTTTTTATCAAATTCAAAATTATTTTTTGATATTTCTTTTTCTATCTTTTGTAATCCATAAATAATTTTATTTTTAATTTTAAAAGATATTATTTTTTGCTTAAATAACATTTCAACGTGTACGATTGAGCCTAAAATGTCTTCTTTATATAATCTTTTGTCTACATCAATAGAGCTTCCAACTTTTTCAAAAAGTGTAGATGCTTTTTTCTTTATTCTTGTACTCCAAATTGCTTGGTTGTTTTTATTTTTAGCCATGATAACTACTTATACCTATTAAATATGAGATTTTTAATAATATTTATATTTCTTGTTACATCAGCGTTAGCTAATGAAGTACCAAAAATCAAAAATCTTGCTATTAACAAAGAGACAAAGTCATATAAAAATATCACTTTTCTTGATCTTAATGAAAAAATTATAAATTTATCTGACTTTAAAGGAAAACTTGTATTATTGAATTTTTGGGCTACCTGGTGTGCACCTTGCAAAAAAGAAATGCCCTCTCTTGATGCTTTGAAAATAAATCCAGAATTAGATAATATCATAATATTCCCAATTAATGTTGGCAAAGATAGTTATAAAAAATCTAAGAAATTCTTTAAAGATCTGAATATTAAAAATTTAAATATTTATTTTGATAATCCTAAAACTTTAGCTAAAGATTTCAGCCTAAGAGGTCTACCAACTACAATTTTATTCAATAAAGATAATCAAGAGTTTGCAAGAGTTATTGGCTCAATCAATTTTAAAGATGAAGAATTTATACAATGGATCAAAAATTATAATTAATCTTTGAAAAAATATGCAAAAGCTACAAGAAGGATTATCGCTATAAATTGTAAAAGAACTCTCAGCTGCATTAATTTATTAGAATATTTCTTGCTAGTACTACCTCCTTTAAATAGGGTTCCTATACCAAGAATCAATACAATCCCAACGGCAATTAAAAGAACAATAGATAAAATTTTAACTAATAATCCTGTAATCATAATTTATATTGTAGAGTGTTTTTTAAAATAAAAAACAAATATAACTTATTATGACATTTTGTCTTGAAAGCACAAATATAAATCCAGAAAAAGATAAGGATATTAACAATGTAGTTGTATTACTTCATGGATATGGAGGAGATGGCAAAGATATAAGCACGCTTGCTTTAAATTGGAAAAGATATATGCCAAATACAATTTTTATTTGTCCTAATGGACACGAAACTTGCCCTATAAATCCATCAGGCTATCAATGGTTTGATTTAACAAAAGATGATCCTAATTATATTTTAAATGAATCTTTAAAAGGAGAAAAAAAAATTAATCAATTTATAGATGAGATTAAAGAGGAATATAAAATTGAGAATAATCAAATTTGTTTATCTGGATTTAGTCAAGGGTGTATGATGTGTATAAATGTTGGCCTTACAAATGAACAACCTTTTAGCTCTATAGTAGGTTTTTCAGGAAAAATTATAAATACTGAAAATCTTAAGACACGAAGAAAAAACTATACTAATGTTCTTTTATTTCACGGTGATAATGATGATATTGTGTCGCCGACACATTTATTGGAAGCAAAAGATTTTTTTTTAAGAGAAAAAGTTAATATTGAAACTCATCTAATCAAAAATTGTGGTCATCATATTCCGATTGAGGCATCTAGCGTAGCTCTAAACTATATTTTAAAAAATATTAAGTAAATTAGTAACATTGATATACTTATTTATTTGATATAAGATTTTACTCATGAACGAATTTGTTGAGAAAAATGTTTCTTTAGAAAAATGCCCAGCACTTGTTTTAAATGCTGATTATAGACCTTTGAGTTATTATCCATTATCTCTTTGGTCATGGCAGGATGCAATAAAATCTGTTTTTCTAGATAGAGTAATAATTGTGAGTAATTATGATAGAAAAGTAAGAAGCCCATCCTTTGAAATGAAACTTCCAAGTGTTATTGCACTTAAGAGTTACGTAGCAACACAATCAAAACCAAGTTTTACAAGATTTAATGTGTTTTTAAGAGACCGTTTTTTATGTCAATACTGTGGAAGTGGAGAAGAATTAACATTCGATCATTTGTTGCCAAGGTCTAAAGGAGGAGAAACAAATTGGGACAACGTTGTAACGGCTTGTTCAACATGTAATGTGAAAAAGGGAGGAAAACTTCTAAAATTTTCAGATATGAAATTAAATCAATATCCATATCAACCATCTACAGAGGATTTACATAAAAATGGTAAGCATTTTCCACCAAATTATCTTCACAAAAGTTGGATGGATTATTTGTATTGGGATGTAGAATTAGAATCTTAATTTTATTTAAATTTTTTCAGAGATATTAATTGCAATTTTTGAGCCTGTTTTAATTACTTTATCCATTAATGAGTAAAATCCTTTTTTTGTAGCACCTTCCTCATAAGCAATATCTTTATGATCCAGTTCATCATCTCTAAATTTGGTAATTTTTTTTTTTAATTCTTTTTCATCTGGACCTAATTGATTGATTTGATCTAAATAGTGTTTATCAATTACCTCCTCAACAGAGGCTGTACATAACATTGCAGCTTTTTTTCCAAGAAGAGTTGATCCAAATCCTAGACCAATTCCTAATAAATCCCATAATGGTAAAAACTTTGTTGGCTTAATATTTCTTTTATTAATTTCATTTTCAAAATACTGGCAATGTTCTACTTCATGAACTTTCATTTCCTCAATCTTCTTTTTTAAATCTTCATTTTTTACAATAGTATTTAAGGCAAGAAGTTGTCCTTCATATATCTTAACAGCCCCACGTTCTCCAGCGTGGTCAACTCTTATAAATTCTTCTATTCTATTTTTTGATACCATTTCCAAAAGTATAAATTTTTATTGATAGTAAAAACATTAATATACTTAACAACACATTGTAAGTTGTAAGGGATAATCCAAGAATTTTAAATGCTACATTTTTGCAACTTATATTTATTTCTTTTAGAGAATTTAAAATGTCTTCTTTTGTTAGTAAATTAAAACTCTTTGTCTTACAAACTATAGATTCATTAATCAAACCTTGTTCAATACCTAAATGATAAAAAGAAATAATGATTGAAAATGAAAAAATTAAGATTAATAAAATAGCATAAAAAGTTTGATTTCCCTTAAAAAAGTAATTTGTAATTAGAATGATTATTGAAAGTAGATACGGCACCCTCTCAATCTTACACAAGTTGCAAGGTTGGTATCCAAAAATATATTCAATGATTAAAGCAGATCCTAAAATTAGGATACTAGAGATAAACAAAATTTGTAAACAATTGTTTTCTTTCAAATTATCCATAAAATTTTCTTAATAAATATATAGTAGCAGCAATGATTACAATAATGAGACCAATTATAGTAAACCATTTATGACCATGTCTATTCATATAATTTGTAAATGTATCTCCAAATTTTGAAGATAAATAAGAGACTATAAAAAATCTAAGACCCCTAGAAACCAAGCTGATTAAAATGAATATGAGCAAGTTAAAACTAATTAGTCCACTTGCTATGGTAAATACTTTATATGGTAATGGGGTGAAACCAGCTAAAAATAAAATTGCAAGCCAAGTATAAAAACCATCTCCTTGAGAAAGGGCATTTTTTATATCAGCAACCTTATTTTCATAATTATAAAACTCAACAATACTGATTGCAATTTCAAAAAAATATGCACCAATAAAATATCCAAAAATTCCTCCCAAGACAGAGAAAACTGTAGCTATTAAAAAAATTTTTATAAATTCTTTTTTTTTGGCGATTGCCATTGGTGCAATCATTAAATCTGGTGGAATTGGAAAAAAAGAACTTTCTATAAAAGAAATTGCACCAAGAAAATAGTTAGAATTTCTATGAGCTGCTAAATTTAGACATTTATTATAAAGTTGAGTAAACATTTTTTTGTTTTTAATATAATTTTAGTTCTTATACTATTTAAATAATATTTTTAAAATTAAGGGCGAATGGCGGAACTGGTAGACGCGCACGACTCAAAATCGTGTTTCGCAAGAAGTGAGAGTTCGATTCTCTCTTCGCCCACCAAAAAGAATTATGGAATTAAGAGAAATAAATAGCCTGGTAGAACTTTTTTTTAAGAAATTTGAACAAATTTCTTTTAAAAGTTTAGAAAAAAAAAATCAAACTTTTTTGGTATCTCTTAAAGAAAAAAATAATGGAGAAAAATCGTTTTCATATTCATGGGAAGCGATCAATAGTAGAATTAAAATTCTTTCAAATTATTTAAAAGATATAATCTCTAAGGGAGATAGGTGTATTTTGTTATCAGAAAATCGACCTGAATGGCTCATTTCTGATATAGCAATTATGAACGCAGGGGGAGTAACTGTTCCTCTTTTTACAACTTATTCAGAAAACGATTACAAATATATAATTAATGATTGTAAACCAAAAGTTTGCATCGTCTCAAATATTGAACAATTTAAAAAGATCAAAAATTATATTAAAGATGAAACAATTTTAATTTCTATGGATTTTTTGTATCAAAATATATTTTGTTTTGATAAAATTTTTGAGAAAGTTATTAGCAATAATTCGTTCGAATTAAATAAAATAAAAAATTCTTATAATCTAGATATCAAAAGAAGTGATCTTGCTTGCATTATTTATACATCTGGTACAACGGGTAACCCTAAAGGTGTGATGCTTAGTCATGGAGGTATTCTTTCAAACTGTGAAGGAGCACAAGAAATTTTAGTCTCTTTAGTTAAAGATGAAATGCCGGTTTTTCTAACTTGGCTTCCATTATCTCACTCATATGAACATACTGTTCAGTATGTTCAAATACTACTTGGAGCACAAGTTTACTATGCTGAAAGTTTAGAAAAATTGCTGCCTAATATGGCTGTTGCGAAACCTACTATCATGACAGCTGTTCCAAGATTTTATCAAAACTTATATAGTAAAATTTCTCTTAATTTTTCCAAGCAAAAAGGGTTAAAAAAAAAATTAATAGATAGTACCATTTTACTTGGAATCAAAAGTTTGAATAAAGAAAAACTAAATTTTAAAGAAAATGTCATCAATTTTTTGTGTGAAAAATTAGTAAGAAAAAAAATTAAAAAACAGTTTGGAGGCAAACTTAAAGCTTTTGTTTCTGGAGGAGGTGCTTTAGATAAAAAAATAGGAGAATTTTTAAACTCTATTGGATTACCAACACTTCAGGGGTATGGATTAACTGAGACTTCTCCCGTTGTAAGTTGCAACATTCCTGGAAAAATTAAGATTGAGACAGTAGGGCCTCCTTTTAAAACTAATAAAGTGAAGATTGCAGATGATGGTGAAATATTAGTGAAGGGTGAAAATGTTATGCTTGGCTACTGGAATATGAAAAAAGAAACTGATGATATTATTATAGATGGCTGGTTACATACTGGAGATATAGGAGAAATTACTAAAGATGGAAATTTAAAAATAACTGATAGAAAAAAGGAGATAATTGTTAATCTTGGTGGTGATAATATTTCACCATCAAAAATTGAAAATTTACTATGTCTCAATGAAAAAATTAAGCAAAGTTTTGTTTATGGAGATAAAAAAAATTATTTAGTTGCACTAATTGTAAGTGAAAGTGACGAAAATAAAAAAGAAATTGAAATTTATTTAGAAAATTTAAATAAAAGTTTGTCTTTAGTAGAAAAAGTAAAGAAATTTAAAATAATTAAAGAAGATTTTACAATTGAAAATAGAATGTTAACACCAACTTTAAAACTAAAAAGAAAAAAAATTTTAGAAAAATATAAAGAAGATTTAGAAAAACTTTATTAATTTTTAGTTAAATAAGTGATTATAAAGCGCATAAACATTAACTTTTTTTAAATTAACAAAAATAATTTATTTTTTATTTTTAAACTTATTTTTTTTATTTTTTTTGATTCTTTTCAATTTAATTAAAGAATTGACATAACTTGTTTAAAAAAATAAAAATAAGTTAATAACGAATCAAACTGATTCGTTTAACTAAAAAGGGAGCTAAAGATGCCTAAGAAAAGAAGAAAAGCGGCAAAGAAGACTAAGAAAAAAGCTAAGAAAAAAGCTAAAAAGGCTAAAAAAAGAAGAAGAAGATAGTCACTTAGTTATCTTTCAAAAAAACGCTTCTCATAACTTTCTGTGTGAGAGGCGTTTTTTTTTATTCTTCAATAGGATCAGTTTCTTCAGCATCATTAATAGGTTCTTCCGTTGGTAATTCTTCGGTTACCGTTTTAGCAGAAGATGCTGCTGCAGATGGTTGTTGATTGCTGCCAAGATTTCTTTTTAAAGCTTTATCTAATTTTTTTTGTGTATCCTCTAAAGAAACACCTAAAACAATCTGAAATTCTGATAAAATTCTTTCATATGCTTTTTCAAACAATTGTCTTTCACTATAGGATTGATCAACCATAAGGTCATCACCTTTATTCAGATCTCTTACGACTTCAGCTAATTCATATATTTTTCCAGATGATATTTTTGCTTCATATTCTTGAGCTCTTCTACTCCACATTGATCTTTTGATTTTTGGTTTACTTTTTAAAATTGAAATACATTTGTTGACTTGGTTGATCGTTGCTAATGGTCGAAGATGGGACTGTTTGTTTACAGGAACCATTCCATTCGCTTTATCTTTTTCAAATTTGATTATATAAGTCTCAACGTCAATTCCACCAATATTTATTTTTTTAAATTCAGTAATTTGACCAACTCCATGTTTTGGATAAACTATATAATCTTTAACTTTATACTCTTTTTTTTCTGTCTCTTGTTTTTTAACTTTCTTTATTTCAGGTTTTACTTCGTTACTTTTTGATATTCTTAAATTTTCTGTCTTAACTTCAGTGGTCTGGGACGTTTTTTTAAATGTTTTTTTATTTTCTACTTTTTTTTTAATTTTGATTATTTTTTTTTTAATGACTTTTTTTTTTGTTTTTTTAGGCAAAACCTTCTTACTTTTCTTCACTTTATTTTTAATTTTTTTAGAAGACTTTTTTTTAAAGGTTTTCTTTAAAATATTTTTCAAACTTATTTTGCTCATTCTTAAATTTTTCGTGATCCGGCGGTGGATCTTTTTTTTCACTTATATTGGGCCAGATCTCAGAATATTCTTTATTGATCTCTAACCATTTTTCGCTACCAGGTTCTGTATCTGCTGAAATTGCATCAACTGGACACTCCGGCTCACAAACGCCACAATCTATACACTCATCCGGTTTAATTACAAGCATATTTTTACCTTCATAAAAGCAATCAACTGGACAGACTTCAACACAGTCCATCAGTTTACATTTAATGCACTTGTCGTTTACAATATATGTCATTTTAGATTTTCTTTTTTAATTTCCTCTTTAATATCTCCCATGATTTTACTGTCAATATAAAGCAATCCCGCAAGTCTTCGCATTAAGTTTGTTTCATATATATCTGCGTCATTATTTGAGTAAATAATTTTCCAAAGAGATTTAATAATTTTGATTTTACTTATTTCCTTAAGATTCTTAATTTCTCTAGTAAAATCTAATATTTGATTTGAATTTTCTTCACAATTTTTTGCTTTTTCAATTAAAGCATCAAGTTTATCTTTATCTGCTCCTAGACTTAATAATGTCTGTTTAATAATGTTTTCCTCCTCTATTGAGTAATTTTCATCTATTTTAGCAGCATGGATAAGTAAAGCTCCTATTTTTACTAAATCAAAATTAGTGTTATCTTTTTCTTTCTTATTAAAAAACATCTATTAGTTAAAATTTAAGTTTTTTAGTACCTTAAATGGATTTTCTTTATTTGTTTTTTTGTCAAAAAACTTTTTAATTTTTTTCTTAGGCTGATATTTAAAAAATACATCTTCTTTATTTTCAATTACTTTATAATTCATCTTTTGGATTAATTTTTTAAAGTTTTCTTTGTTGCAACCTAAAAGATTTAGCATTTCAGGAACTAATTTAATCTCTTTTTTTTCATCAGATCCAGAATTAATTATTTGCATGAATAATCTCTCTAAAATATCAATTCGTACAAAATAATTATCAAATTTTTCAAAACCACAAAGTAACATAAAATTTTTATTTTTTTTATCTGTATCCTCGATAAAATTTAAACCAAAAGTTGGAGGTTTAAGTTTAAAATATTTTTGGTGATAATTTTTCCACAATAATGTTCTAATTGTTACAGGTTCTGGTTTAATTAATTTGTGTAAAAAAATATGGTATCTACCAAATTTAACCCCCATATCTCTTAAAATTTTTCTATCATCTTGCTTTAAATTTTTTAAATATTCAGAAACATTTTCTCTTTTTAGCACCCCATTATTTTCATAAAGTTGGTATGCTAAAGCTTTAATTGAAGAATTTTTTTCTTTAAGATTTTTTAATTCTATTAAGTTTTGTAAGACAGTATCTATTTTATTTTTAATCCATTTTTTTATAAATAAAGTTAGTTTTTGTCTCTGTTCTTGTTGAAGTATATCATCAACTACTAATTCAAAATTTGGACTTAAATAATCATTTCCTGATGTAAGTTTTGCTATTACAAAATTATCCCAGTAAATTTTGAAATCATTACCAAGTTCTATTAAACCTGTATCAATTATATTTTGAATTCTTTTTTCTAATTCAGGCCCTATAGTTTGACGTGCAGCTTTTTTAAGAGACTTTATATCAGTTTCTAGAGCACCTTTTTTGAGGTCCAGTTCCAATTTTAGACCATTAATCTTTCCTATGAAATGATCATCAATTTTTACATCATTATTCTCAAGTATCTCTGTTTTAAATTCCATATCTTGTTTTAAGCCTCTTGCAAGAATACTAGCCCTTTTATCAATAAAAGTTTTTGTAAGTTCTTCATGAAGTCTATCTGAAAGTCTATCCTCTAGTAATTTTGTTTTTTCTATCCAATATTTTTGATTTTCAACCCAATTATTTTTATTGGAAACATATGACCAAGTTCTAACATTTGCAATTCTATTTGATAAAGAATCTACATTTCCCTCTAATTTATCTAATTTCATTAACTGTAATCTCATAAATTCATCAGTAATCTTTCTTTTTTCACCGGATAAAAACTTAAATACACTCTCTATTACATGGTAGTGATTTCCATAGGTTTTTTTTACAAAATCTGGTATCTGACAGCATTCCCAAAGAAGATTAAGTGTTTTGCTTTCAAAACTAATGTTTTCAAGATTTTTGTCTCTTAGAAAATATTTTAAAGCTTTTTCGTCTTCACATTCATGAATTTTTCTTAACCATTCTCTTTGAGGTTTTTCTTCTAAAGATTTTATTAAAGTAAATGGATTATTAAAATTTAAATTTGAATTTCGCCAATATAATGTATTTATTTCCTCAAATTTATGATTTTCAAGTAAGTCAACTTCTTCAGCATTTATTTCTTTACAATCACCAGTAATTCCAAAACTTCCGTCGTTAAGATATCTTCCAGCTCGTCCAGCAATCTGCCCTATTTCAGATAAATTAAGTTTTCTTAGTTTTCTACCATCAAATTTTTTAAGATTTGAAAAATAAACATAATCTAGATCCATATTAATACCCATTCCGATGGCATCTGTAGCAACCAAAAAATCTACATCACCTGACTGATATAATTCTACCTGAGCATTCCTCGTTTTTGGACTCAATGACCCCATTACAATTGCTGCTCCACCCTTCTGTCTTCTAATCAATTCTGCTATTGCGTAAACTTCTTCTGCTGAAAAGGCTATTACTGCAGTCTTTCTGTTTATTCTTGAAATTTTTTTATGACCGTCGTAGGTGAGTTTTGACAATCTATCACGATTAATAAATTCAACATCTTCGTTTAATTTTGAAATAATTTTCTTGATAGTATTTGATCCCATTAACATTGTTAATTTAGTACCTCTCATATTCAATAATCTATCAGTAAAAATATGCCCTCTTTCATGGTCAGCGCACATTTGAATTTCATCAACTCCTACAAATTCTACATTTTTATCAATTGGCATTGACTCAACAGTACATAAAAAATACTTAGCATTAGGAGGAATAATCTTTTCTTCTCCTGTGATTAAAGCAACTTTGTCTAATCCAATTTTTTTAATTACTTTGTCATACACTTCTCTTGCTAATAATCTTAGTGGAAAGCCTATCATTCCATTTTCAAAAGAAAGCATAGTATCAATTGCTAAGTGTGTTTTTCCTGTATTTGTTGGTCCAAGAACAGCTGTGATTTTATTTTTTGACATATCTATTATTGGTATATCTTTTTTTTAAACTACTAGATATTGTTGCTGTTAAAGAACAAAAATAGACTAAAACGTGGCCGAATCTTAAATTTAAATGTTCTCATTTTCATTAATTTAATTTAGTTTTTTTAATTAAATATATTAACCGCCTGGTCCTAGATTAGATTGTTTTAATTTTAGCATTTTCCAAATCCCCGATGCTGAAGCTATGATTTTTTCATTGCATCTAAGCTCACAAAATAAAAAAATTAAAGTATTAGTTTTTTTTAATATTTTTGTTTTACCTATAATCTCATCACCTTTTTTTGAAGAACTTATAAATTTTAAATCTAGTGAAATAGTTACACATGGTGCGTCATTTGCAGCTCGATGTGCCGAGGTTCCAGCTCCAGCATCAATTAAAGCTGCAAGATATCCACCATGAGTTATGCCTGCAGCATTTAGATGTTTTTCATTTACAGTTGATTTAAATTCATATTCTATTTCAGATATATTTCTAAATAATAATCCACCATTATGCTTCATGAAACCTGGTTTCAAACTAATTTGTTCAAAATTACTAGTCATAAATTTATAGAATTATTGTTAAAATAATTAAAATTATAAATATCAAAGTAAAAAAGAAAACAACAGAGTTTTGCAAAGATAATTTTAAAATTTTTTTAATCATTTTGTGGTGCACCTCGAAGGAGTCGAACCCTCAACCTGCTGATCCGTAGTCAGCCGCTCTATCCAATTGAGCTAGAGGTGCTGATTGTTAATATTATTTATTTCTATAGTATTATCACTTTTTGATGTAATTTGTTAAAAAACATTTTCTTAAAATGAGTAATAAATTTAATGAAGTTGTAATAATAGGTGCCGCAAGAACACCAATTGGTACCTATAAAGGCTCATTAAAAGAAATCAAGGCAGATCAGTTAGGTTCAATAGTTATTAAAGAAGTTATAAGACGATCTAAAATCGACAAAAGAGAAATAAATGAAGTAATTATGGGACAAGTTTTAACTGCAGGAGCAGGTCAAAATCCTGCAAGACAAGCAGCAATCAATAGTGGATTATCGAAATCTATATCTGCACATTTAGTAAATCAAGTTTGTGGCTCTGGATTGAGGTCTGTAATATCTGGATTTCAAACATTAAAACTCGATGAAGCAAAGTATATAATCTGTGGTGGGCAAGAAAATATGTCTTTAGCTCCTCAAATATTAAAATATAAAAGTAAGAAAAAATTATCAGAGGACAGTTTAATTGACAGTATGAGTTATGACGGTTTAATTGATGCATTTAATAAATACCATATGGGTGTAACTGCAGAAAATATTGCAGAGAAATTTAAAATTTCGAGACAAGAACAGGATGAATTCGCTTTAAATTCTCAAATGAAAGCTCAGATAAGTTTGAAACAAAATAAGTTTGAAGATGAGATAATAAAAGTAAATTTCAACGGTCATTTTTTAGATGAAGATGAACATCCTAGAAAAAATATTAAAATTGAAGACCTAAAAAGGTTGAAAACTGTTTTTAAAGAAAATGGAACAGTGACACCTGGAAACGCATCTGGAATCAATGATGGTGCAGCAGCTATTGTTCTAACTACTCTAGAGGAAGCAAAAAAAAAATCTTTAAAACCGATTGTAAAAATTAAATCTTGGTCATCTGTAGGTGTTGAACCTTCATTAATGGGGCTAGGTCCAATAGATGCTGTTAGGTCAGCTCTTAAAAAAGCAAATTGGAATATTAATGATGTTGATTTATTTGAAATTAATGAAGCATTTGCAGCTCAATGTATAGCAGTAATTAAAGAGCTTAATATTGATGAAAAAAAAATAAACGTAAATGGAGGTGCTATTGCATTAGGCCATCCTATAGGTGCTTCTGGGACTAGAATTTTAGTTACACTAATCCATGAAATGCTTAAACAAAATAAATCAAAGGGTTGTGCAACGTTATGTATAGGTGGTGGAATGGGTGTAGCAATATGTGTAGAAAAAAATTAAAAATTTATATTATTAATTTTTTTTTTAAAAGAATTTTTTGGATCCAAAATCGACTATCAAGTTTATCCAATCTTTTGTTATTTAGCATATGTAATATTATTTTTTTTAACATTAATTAATTTTCTAGGTCAAGAATGTCCAAATTTTGTACAAATTTTGTCGAAAATTACAAATTATTGTAAATTTTTAGTGTATAAGTTTTAAAAATGAACAAAAAACTAACTGTTCCTGATATAGGTGAATTTAAAAATGTTGAAGTTATTGAGATACTAGTAAAACCTGGTGATTTAATTAAAGAGAATCAACCAATAGTTACAATTGAAAGCGATAAATCTAGTGTTGAGATTCCTTCTACTATATCTGGTAAAGTAGAAAGTGTAGAAGTTAAAGTAGGTGACAAAGTTTCTGAAGGAGATTTATTGCTTAATCTTTCATCATCTTCAAAAACTCCCTCAGAAAAAACTCTCCCAAAAGATACTGAAAACATAATTCAGCAAGCGGAAGCTGCTATGATTGACTCCAAAAAGAAAAAAACAATTATAGAAAAAAAAAAATCTAAAATTAAAATAATTAATAGATCAGACATTGATCCTTCAGAAACTCAAGATTGGTTAGATTCACTGTCGGCTGTAATTTCAAAAGATGGAAATCAACGTGCTCATTTTTTAATAAAAGAGTTAATTAATAAAGCTTATCGTGAAGGTGCAAATATACCTTACACACAAAATACTCCTTACATAAACACTATTCCCCCAGAAGCTGAAGTGAAATCAAATGGTGATCAAAATATTGAGAGAAGAATAAGATCATTAATTCGATGGAATGCTGCTGCCATGGTGGTTAGGGCAAATAAAAAATTTCCCGAGCTTGGTGGTCATATAGGAACATTTGCATCTGCTGCTACTTTATATGATGTAGGGATGAACCATTTTTGGAGAGCTAAAAATAATAAATTTGGTGGAGATTTAGTTTATTTTCAAGGTCACAGTGCTCCAGGCATGTATGCTAGAGCATTTTTAGAGGGAAGATTAAATGAAAAACAATTAGATAGTTTTAGACAGGAGGTCAATCCTGGAGGTCTCTCTTCTTATCCTCATCCATGGTTAATGCCTAAATTTTGGCAATTCCCAACTGTTTCAATGGGGCTAGGTCCTATGCTTGCTATTTATCAAGCTAGATACATGAAATATTTGATTAATAGAGGATTAATTAAAGATGAGGGAAGAAAAGTATGGGCATTTTTAGGTGATGGAGAAATGGATGAGCCTGAGTCTATGGGTGCAATAGGATTAGCTGCAAGAGAGAAACTAGATAATTTAATATTTGTGATTAATTGTAATCTACAAAGACTTGATGGACCAGTTAGAGGTAATGGAAAAATTATACAAGAGCTTGAGGGAAGTTTTAGAGGAGCTGGTTGGAATGTTATAAAGGTGATCTGGGGCTCTTACTGGGATTCACTTCTTGCTAATGACAAAACTGGCCAACTTGTAAAAATTATGAATGAAACAGTAGACGGTGAATATCAAGCTATGAAAGCTAGAGATGGTGCATATGTTAGAGAGAAATTTTTTGGAAAATATCCTGAAACATCCGAATTAGTTTCAAACTTATCTGATAAAGATATTTGGCGTCTTAATAGAGGCGGACATGATCCACATAAAGTATTTGCAGCATATGACAAAGCAATAAAAACCGAGGGAAGACCAACAGTTATTATTGCAAAAACTATTAAAGGATACGGTATGGGAAAAAGTGGTGAAAGTGTAAATACTACTCACCAAACCAAAAAATTAGATGTTGATGATTTGATGTATTACAGAGATCGTTTTGATGTTCCATTGACGGATGATCAAGTAAGAAATATTGAATACTTCAGGCCTGAAGAAAAATCTCCAGAAATTAAATATTTAAAAGAAAGAAGAATTAAATTAGGTGGTTTCTTGCCGGAAAGATCTACTTTTGCAAAACCAATTAAGGCACCATCAAAAGATATTTTTAATTTTATGAAAGTTTCTACTGGAGAAAAAAAAATGTCTACAACTATGGCACTTGTCAGAATGCTAACAAATTTATTAAGAGACAAAAATATATCTCCAAGATTAGTTCCAATTATACCCGATGAAGCAAGAACATTTGGCATGGAGGGATTTTTTCAAAAGATAGGAATCTATGCTCATGAGGGACAAAAATATGAGCCTGAAGACGCTGCACAGTTAAGTTCTTATAGAGAAGATAAAAGTGGTCAGGTTTTAGAGGAAGGTATTACTGAAGCAGGAGCAATGTCATCATGGATAGCAGCAGCAACAGCATATACAAATCACGATATTGAAATGATCCCAATTTACATTTTTTATTCTATGTTTGGTTTTCAGAGAATAGGTGACCTTGCTTGGGCTGCTGGTGATAGTCAAGCTAGAGGTTTTCTAATAGGTGCTACCGCAGGAAGAACCACTTTAGCTGGTGAAGGTTTACAACATCAGGATGGACACAGTCATTTAGTTGCATCAACTATTCCAAATTGCGTTACATACGACCCCACTTTTCATTATGAGTTAGCAGTAATTTTTAGAGAAGGATTAAGAAGAATGCATGAAAAAAAAGAAAATGTTTTTTATTATATCACTACAATGAACGAAAATTACTCACATCCTCAAATGCCAATAGATAAGAATTGTGAAGAAGGTATTCTAAAGGGAATGTATAAAATAAAAGAATTTAATAAATACAAAAAAACTAAAATCCAACTTTTAGGATCAGGAACAATCTTGAGGGAAATGATCTCTGCTGCAGAGATTTTACAAAATGATTATCAAATTGACAGTGAGATATGGAGTGTAACAAGTTTTAATGAATTAAGAAAAGATGGAATGGAGGTAGAAAGATATAATCTTTTGAATCCAGATAAAGAACCTAAAAAATCTTATGTTGAGCAATGCCTGGGTCAAACAGAGGGTCCAATTATGGCCGCATCTGATTATATGAGAATGAATTCAGATCAAATCAGACCTTATACTAATAAAAGTTTTTATTCATTAGGAGCGGATGGTTTTGGAAGAAGTGATACAAGAAAAAATTTAAGAAAATTTTTTGAGGTAGATAAAGAACATTTGGTTGCTTACGGTTTAAGTATTTTGGCAAAAGAACAGCTTATAACCTCTAAATATGCAAAAGATGCAATAAAGAAATATAAAATTGACAGCAACAAACCAATGCCAACAAAATTATAAATGTCAGAAACTGAGATTAAAGTACCTAATATTGGAGATTTTAAAGATGTTGAGGTCATCGAGGTATTAGTTTCAGAAGGTCAATCAATTAAAAAAAATGATGCTCTAATAACAATCGAAAGTGATAAATCTAGTGTAGAAATACCATCAAATTTAGAGGGTAAAATTAAAAATTTAAAAATAAAAGTAGGAGACAAAGTTTCTGAGGGCGACTTAATTTTAACTATGGAGAGTACCTCTGAAGTTAGAAAGGAAGACGTTAAAGAAAAATCAGAAATTGAAAAAGAATTAAAAAAAATTGAGGTAATAAAACCTGAAATTCACAAAAAAACTTTTTCTAAAAATAATATTTCAGATATTTCATCTGCAAGTCCAAAAGCCAGAAAATTTGCTAGAGAACTTGGTGTAGATATTAATCAAGTAGCGGGAAGTCAGAAAGGTGGCAGAGTTGTTGAAGATGATATTAAATTGTTTGTTTCATCTAATTCAAAAAACAATGTTGAAATTAAAGATAGTAAAACAGATAAAATTAAAAACGAATTTGAACACTCTGAGTTTGGTGAAATAGAAATTAAAGACATACCAAGAGTAAAAAAATTATCATCAAAATATCTTACTAATTCATGGACCACAATTCCTCATGTAACAAATCACGATGAAGCCGACATAACAGAGATCGAAAGTTTTAGAAGTTCATTAACAGATATGTATACTGGAGAAAAAATTAAAATTACACCTCTAGCATTTATAGTAAAGGCTTTAGTAACATCCCTAAAAAATTTTCCTAGTTTTAATTCATCTATTGATGAAATTGAAACAGGAAAAATGACTTTAAAAAAATATTACCATATTGGTATAGCAGTTGACACGCCAAATGGATTAATGGTTCCAAAAATAAGAAATGCAAATAACAAAAAAATTTCTCTGATAAGTAAAGAATTAAAAGAGGTAAGTGAACTTTGTAGAAACTTAAAAATTGATAAGAAAGAATTGTTTGGCGGCTCAATGACGATTACGAGTTTAGGTGGTATAGGAGGTTCATTTTTTACTCCTATAATTAATTATCCTGAAGTTGCTATATTGGGAGTAGGTAGATCAGAAAAAAAACAAATTTTTATGAATGGAAAGTTTCAAACTAGAACTATGCTGCCAATTTCTTTATCTTATGATCATAGAATTATTGATGGAGCTGAAGCAGCCAGGTTTAATAATGATCTTAAAGAAAATTTAGGCAAAAATTTTGCCTACAAACTAGCCGTCTAATCAGAAATGTCTAAAACTATCTCTATATTTAGTGCTTTATTATGCACTTTCATTTGGGGTACAACCTTCATTGCTCAAGATACAGGGATGGACAATATTGGTCCCTTTACATTTAATGCTGTGAGATTTTTTGTTGGATTTTTAGCAATAATTCCACTCGTCTTCTTATTTGAATTAAAAAATTTTAAGTCAGAGTTTAAATTAGATAAAAAAACTTTCATCATTTATTCATTATTGATTGGATTTTCATTATTTTTAGGTTCTGCGCTCCAACAAGTTGCATTGTTATATACAGATGTTGCAAATGCTGCCTTCTTTACAATTTTTTATGTACCTATGGTGCCGATTATCATTTTTTTATTTGGGAAAAAATCTATGCATTGGAGTGTTTGGCCTTCTGTAATTCTATGTTTGATCGGTGGTTATTTGTTAACAAATTTTCATGATGCTACAGTTAGGTTAGGTGATACTTTAGTTGTACTTGGAGCTTTATTTTGGAGTACACATATAATTTTTACTGGCGTTATTGTAACAAAATACAATCTACCACTTACTTTGGGAGCAGTTCAAACTCTAATAGTAGCTATTTTTTCTTTCATAATAGGAATTATTTATGAAGAATTTATTTTAAGTAATATTCTAATGGAAATTCATTCAATTTTATATGCAGGTATATTATCTGGTGGATTTGCATTTGTATTACAAATTTATGCTCAGCGAAATATTACTCCAGCACCTGCAGCTATAATTTTTTCTCTTGAAGGTGTATTTGCGACTATAGCTGCCTGGTTTATTTTAGATCAAATTCTAGATGTTAATAATTTACTTGGATGCTTTTTTATTCTATCTGGAGTTCTCTTGTCTCAATTACTACCCTTAATTAAAAAGAAATATGTTCAATAAATTAAACCAAATAAAATCAAAGCAATTATTATTCTATAAATTACAAACGCATTCATTGAAAATTTATTGATATAAATTAAAAAAAATTTAACTGTTAGAAAAGAAAAAATAAAAGATGAAATAATTGCGATACCTGCCAAGTAATTAACTTCAATTGATTGTGTAAAGATATCTTTTAAACTTAGCACACTAGCTCCTGTTAATGCTGGTATTGAAAGTAAAAAAGATATTTTACTAGAGTCTACTCTATTAAATTTTAAAATTCTTGCCGCCGTAATTGTAATTCCTGCTCTACTGACACCAGGTATAAGAGATAAAATTTGGAAAAAACCTATAAACAAAATTGATTGAAAATTTAAATTTGTTGAGATTTTTTTATCAAATCTACTTTTATCCGAGATAAATAATACAATACCAAATATCAATGTTGTCCATGCAATAACTTTTATATTTCTTAAATTATAAATTAGGCCTGTAGAATAAAGAATGTATCCAACAATCACGAGAGGAATTGATCCAAGAATGATTAAACTTAACAATCTCTTATTATTTTTTACATCAAATAGATCATTTCTAAAAAAATAAATTATTGCCATAAGAGATCCTAAGTGAAGACTTATATCTATTAAAAGAGAACTTGATTTAAAGTCATACAAACTAGAAATTAAAATCAGATGAGCAGAGGAGCTGACCGGTAAAAATTCAGAAATACCTTGAATTGCTGAGAGAATAATAATTTCTATTATATTTTGAAGCATTGATTGTTCGTAGCTTAAAAAAATGGCATTTCAAACAATTCCATTTATTCATATTAGATATGCATTTATTGAAATGTATATATTTTACAATATAAATAACAATTTAAAGGTCATAATAGTTGACCTAAATAATACTTTTACTAGTAAAAACAATGTATAGTTTACGCATTCAAAAAAAATTATGACAAATAAAATGCTAAAATTTGTTGAAATAGGTCAACAAACTCCACCTAAAAGAGGAGTAAATAATAGGAAAGATGATTTCAATGAAATTTATGATGAGTTTCTAACTCAAAAAGCCCAGGAACAATCAAGTAGATGTTCACAGTGTGGAGTTCCATTTTGTCAGGTTCATTGTCCATTAAGTAATAATATTCCAGATTGGCTTAAACTTACAGCTGAGGGAAGATTGAAAGAGGCATATGAATTGTCTCAAAGCACTAACAATATGCCCGAAGTATGTGGAAGAATATGTCCGCAAGATCGCCTTTGCGAAGGAAATTGTGTAATTGAACAATCAGGCCATGGAACAGTAACAATTGGTTCTATGGAAAAATATATTACTGATAATGCTTGGGAACAAGGTTGGGTTAAACCAATATCAGTCAAATCTGAGAAAAATCAAAGTGTTGGGATTATAGGAGCAGGACCAGCAGGTTTAGCAGCTGCGGAACAATTAAGAAAAGAAGGGTATAAGATCACTGTTTATGATCGTTATGATAGAGCAGGAGGACTTTTAATATATGGAATACCAAATTTTAAATTAGAAAAACATGTAGTTGAAAGAAGAACAAAACTATTAAAGGATGGTGGAATTGAATTTATCCAAAATTTTGAAGTAGGTAAGGATGCAACTTTAGATCAATTGAGAAAAAAACATGATGCAATCCTAATAGCAACAGGCGTTTACAAACCAAGAGAAATTAGTTTACCAGGAAATGATTTAGATAATATTTTTCCTGCGATGGAATTTTTAACAGCTTCAAACAAAAAAGGGTTAGGAGATAAAGTTGAGCTATTTGACAGAGGAGTTTTAAATGCTGAGGGAAAGGATATTGTTGTAATTGGTGGTGGTGATACAGCAATGGATTGTGTGAGAACATCAGTTAGACAGAAAGCAAAATCAGTAAAATGTCTATATAGAAGAGATAAAGAGAATATGCCAGGCTCATCAAGAGAAGTTGCAAATGCAGAAGAAGAAGGTGTAGAATTTGTTTGGTTATCAAGTCCAAAAGAATTTAAAGGTAAAAACAAAATTGAAAATCTAGTTGTTGATCAAATTCAACTAGGTGAGCCAGATGAATCTGGCAGAAGAAGGCCTGAAGTAAAAGAAGGATCTGAGTTTGAGATTAAAGCTGATATGGTTATTAAAGCACTTGGTTTTGATCCAGAAGACCTACCAAATTTGTTCGATACTAAAGAACTTCAGGTAACTAAGTGGGGAACTATTAAAGCAGATTTTGACACTATGGAAACAAATTTAAAAGGAGTATTTGCTGCTGGTGATATTGTGAGGGGAGCCTCACTTGTTGTATGGGCTATTAAAGATGGAAGAGATGCTGCCACTGCAATGAAAAATTATTTACAAGAATTAGAAATTAAAAAAACAAAAGTTGCTTAATGAAAAATTACAAAAAAAATTTAGAACTTCTTGAAAAAAACCATGTTTATTCAAAGGAAATGGAGCATGATGCATGTGGAGTTGGAGTTATAGTTTCTACAGAAGGTAAAAAATCCAGAGAAATTGTACAGCATGGAATTCAAGCACTTAAAGCTGTTTGGCACAGAGGTGCCGTCGATGCAGATGGAAAAACTGGGGATGGAGCAGGAATTCATGTTGAAATACCTAAAGATTTTTTCATAGAAAAAATTGAAGTTACTGGCCATGATTATGATAATGCAGAGATATGTGTTGGTATGATTTTTTTACCTAGAAATGATTATTCAGCACAAGAGAGCTGCAAAACAATCGTAGAGAGCGAGTTAACTAAAAATAATTTTAGTATTTATGGATGGAGACAAGTTCCAGTAAATCCAAAAATTTTAGGACAAAAAGCTCTTCAAACTATGCCAGAGATAATTCAGGTATTATTTAAGTCTAATGATAATAATTTACTTGAAAAAAACTTGGAGAGAAAAATTTATGAAACAAGGAAGAAAATTGAAAACAAAGCATTTCAATTATCTCTAAATAATTTTTATATTTGTTCAATAAGTTCTAAGTCAATTATTTACAAAGGGTTATATCTTGCTGAAGCGATTTCAGATTTTTACTTAGACTTAAGGGATGAAAGGTTCATATCTAGATATGCTATTTTTCACCAAAGGTTTTCTACTAATACTGCTCCTAGTTGGAGTTTAGCACAGCCATTTAGAGCGATTGCCCATAATGGTGAAATTAATACATATAAGGGTAATAAAAATTGGATGAAAGTTCATGAGCAAGAAATGAGTAGTCCTTTATTTGATGATGTTGAAAATTTAAAACCTGTTATACAAAAAGGTGTTTCAGACTCAGCGGCTCTTGATAATGTTTTTGAACTTTTGAATAAATCAGGGCAACCAGCACCATTAGCAAAATTAATGTTAGTGCCAGATGCTTGGTCAAAAAAAAATAAAACGCTGCCAAAAAGTCATCAACAATTATTTAATTTTTTAAATAGCACAATGGAACCATGGGATGGACCTGCAGCAATTGCAGCAACTGATAATGAATGGGTTATAGCTGCAAATGATAGAAATGGTTTAAGACCTTTAAGATATGCAATTACAAAAGACAAGATGTTATTTGCAGGATCAGAAACTGGTATGATAGAATTAAATGAAAAGAAGATTTTATCTAAAGGTAGATTGGGACCAGGAGAGATTTTAGGTGTGAGAATTGAAAAAGGAAAATTTTTTTCTAATACTCAGATAAAAGATTATTTAGCAAAAGAATTTAAACATTTTAATTCTCAAATAGTAGATTTAGATGAAAAATTAACAATCGCGAAAGAAAAAAATATTTTTAGTGGGGAAGATTTAAGAAAGAGACAGTATACTTTTGGTATAAGTCTAGAGGATTTAGAGCTTATATTACACCCAATGGCAGAGGATGCAAAAGAAGCTACTGGCTCAATGGGAGATGATACCCCACTTGCAGTATTATCTGACAAATATAGACCTCTTTATCATTTTTTTAGACAAAACTTTAGCCAAGTAACAAACCCACCTATTGATTCACTTAGAGAAAATAAAGTGATGAGCCTTAAGACTCGTTTCGGAAATTTAGGCAATATTTTAGATTTTGATACTTTAACAAAAGAAAATATATACGTTTTAAATAGTCCTATTTTATCAAATTCACAATTTGAAAAATTTATTAATTTCTTTGGAAAAAATTCTGTAGTGATTGATTGTTGTTTTTCAAAAGATGAAAATTTATCTGATGCAATTGATAGAATTCAAACTGAGGCTGAGATAGCTGTAAGACAAGGAGTAACACAATTAATTCTTAGTGATAAAAAAATATCAGATCAAAAATTACCAATACCGATGCTTTTATGTGTTGGATCTATAAACACTTTTTTAATAAATAAGAAATTAAGAGGATATGTCTCTATAAACGTTCAATCTGGAGAAGCTATGGATACACATTCATTTGCTACACTCATAGGAGTTGGTGCTACAACTGTTAATCCTTATCTAGCCTTTGATAGCTTACATCAGAGATTTATAAAAAAATTATTTGGTCAATTTAGTTTTGATGACTGTGTCGAAAGATATATTAAGTCTGTAAATGCTGGTCTATTAAAGATTATGTCAAAGATGGGTATATCAGTGTTAAGCTCATACAGAGGTGGTTGTAATTTTGAAACTGTAGGATTAAGCAGGTCAATTGTTAATGATTATTTTCCTGGAGTTACTTCAAAAATTTCTGGCATTGGCTTAACTGGAATAGAAAAGAAAATTAGAAAAATTCACAAAGAAGCTTTCGAAAGTTCAGAAACAGTTCTTCCAATAGGTGGTATTTATAGATATAGAAAAAGTGGAGAAACACATCAATATCAAGGGAAATTAATTCATTTACTACAAAGTGCAGTTGGGTCAAACTCTTATGAAGCATACAAGAAATATGCAGAAGGTATTTATAATTTACCCCCTATAAACTTAAGAGACTTAATTGATTTTAGAAAAAAGAAATTAGGTCCATCAATAGATTTAAGTGAAGTTGAGCCCATTCAAAAAATTTTAAAAAGGTTTGGAAGTGGAAGTATGTCTCATGGAGCTTTATCTAAAGAAGCTCACGAAACATTAGCAATTAGTATGAATAGAATTAAAGGTGCATCTTGCAGTGGAGAAGGTGGAGAAGATGAAAAAAGATTTAAAGTTATGGAAAGTGGAGATAGTGCAAATTCAAGAGTTAAACAAATTGCATCCGCAAGGTTTGGAGTTACAATTAATTACTTGAATAATTGTAATGAAATTGAAATAAAAATTGCTCAAGGTGCAAAACCTGGAGAGGGAGGTCAGCTACCTGGCTTTAAAGTTACAGATGAAATTGCAAAATTAAGACACTCAACACCTGGGGTAACTTTGATATCTCCACCTCCTCATCATGATATTTATTCAATAGAAGATTTAGCTCAATTGATTTATGATTTAAAACAAATCAATCCAAAAGCCCGAATAGGTGTTAAATTAGTTGCATCATCTGGAGTTGGAACAATTGCTGCAGGAGTAGCTAAAGCAGAAGCAGATATTATATTAATCTCTGGGCACAATGGAGGAACAGGAGCAACACCACAAACAAGCGTTAAATATGTTGGTATACCTTGGGAGATGGGTCTTACGGAAGCAAATCAAGTCTTAACTTTAAATAATCTTAGGCATAAAGTTACTTTGCGAACTGACGGTGGCATCAAAACTGGTAGAGACGTTGTGATTGCTGCAATGATGGGCGCTGAGGAATATGGTGTTGCAACAACAGCTTTAGTGGCAATGGGTTGTATAATGGTAAGACAATGTCATTCAAACACATGCCCAGTTGGAGTTTGTACCCAAGATGCAAAATTGAGAGAAAAATTTACAGGCACACCAGATAAAGTAGTTAATTTATTTACTTTTATTGCCTCTGAAGTTAGAGAAATATTAGCTGAACTTGGTTTTAAATCTCTAAATGAAATAATTGGAAGAACAGATTTATTAATGCAAGTAAATAAGGCTTCGCCAAATTTGGATGACTTAGATTTAAACCCATTGTTTGTGCAAGCAGATCCAGGAGATAACAAAAGATATTGTGAAAAATCAGAAATTAATAAAGTTCCAGATACATTAGACCAAGAAATTTGGCCAGAAATAGAAAGTGCATTAGACAACTCTCACAAAATTGAAAAAGAATACTTGATAAAAAATACTAATAGAGCAGTAGGTACTAGAATTTCTCATCATCTTTATAAAAAATATGGTAATGAAACATTAGATGTAAATTTTTTAACTTTGAATTTTAAAGGATCAGCTGGCCAATCTTTTGGGGCTTTTTCGACTAAGGGATTAAAGCTTGTACTCAAAGGTGATGCAAATGATTATGTTGGAAAAGGTCTGTCTGGAGCAACAATATCAATAAAACTTTCAGACGAGAGTAATTTAATTTCAAATGAAAACACTATTATAGGTAACACAGTTCTATATGGAGCTACTTCAGGAAAACTTTTTGCTTCAGGTTTAGCAGGAGATAGATTTGCAGTAAGAAACTCTGGCGCAACAACAGTTATAGAAGGATGTGATTCTAATGGTTGTGAATACATGACTGGTGGTACAGTAGTTATTCTAGGCAATGTAGGTGATAATTTTGCTGCTGGGATGACTGGCGGTATGGCATTTATTTACGACAAAAATCAACAATTTGAAAAAAAAGTAAATCCAGAGTCAGTCATCTGGCAAAATGTAGAAACAGATTATTGGAAACAATTTTTAAAAAAATTAATTGATGAGCATTTTAAAGAAACAGGATCAAATATGTCTAAAAATTTGATTGATAAATTTGAAGAAGAAATATTTAATTTTATTCAGGTTTGTCCAAAAGAAATGATTAATAAATTGAAGAACCCCATTACTCTTAAAAAAACAATAAAAGAAGTAAGTTAAATAATCAAGTTAAGTTCTGTTATTAACAATTTGAGCCATTTTTTTGAGGATAGACTGTGATCTCCACCTTTAACAATGACCAATTTATTTTTCCCTTTTTTAAAAAGTTTTAATATTTTTCTAGAATAAATCACTGGGACTGATTCATCTTTTTCACCATGTACCATAGTTACATTTAATCTTTGATTAATTTTTTTTTTTAAAATTTTATTTTTTCTTCCATCTTTTATTAATTGTAATGTAATTGGGTACTCATATTTTCCATGTTTCAAATTGATAATTCCATTCGCAGTGATCTCTTTTTTCATATTTTTTGAAAATTTTTTCCACATTAAATTTTCTAAAAATTCTGGTGCGGATCCAATTCCTAAAAAACCTTTGATTTGATTTTTGAAAGTTTTAAACTGATTCAGTGAAATCCATGCACCCATACTCGATCCAACTAAAATAAAATTATTTTTTTTAACAATTTGTTTAATTAATAATTCAGTTTCTTTACTCCACTTACTTATATTTCCATTAGTAAATTTTCCTGAAGATTTCCCGTGTCCTGAATATTCTAGAGCTAAAAAACCGTATTTTTTTTTAATAGCAAATTTTAAAAAATGTTGTGGTTTTTTACCCTCGAGGTCTGACATGAAACCATGAAGAAATACAATGTAGAGACTATTTTTTTGATCATGCTTTAAATAGCGAATTTTTTTTGATTTTGATAATTTGAAATAATTAAATTTTATCATTAAAGTTTAATAGTTATTTCTATTCATGTATAATCATATCAAATGTCAACTGATTTAAAAGTTTTACAAGTCATTCCAAAGTTAGGTTATGGTGGTGCGGAAACAGGTTGTTATGATATTGCACATTATTTACCAGAAAATGGTTGTAAATCTTTTATAGTTACAAGTGGTGGTGAGTTGACAAAATTTATAAATAAAGAAAAAGTAAAATTAATTAAATTACCAGTACATAGTAAAAACCCTTTAATGATTTTATTCAATACAATAGCTTTAATATTTATAATAATTTTTAACAATATATCTATAGTCCATGCAAGAAGCAGGGCACCAGCATGGTCTTGCTTTTTTGCCACTAAAATTACTAGAAGAAAGTTTGTAACTACATTTCATGGTACATATAATTTTAATAGTAATTTAAAAAAATTTTATAATTCAGTAATGGTTAAATCAAATTTAGTCATAGCTGGATCAAATTTCATATTTTCACACATTAAAGATAACTACTCAGATTATTTAAATTTAAAAAATAAGTTATTAGTAATTTTTAGAGGAATAAATGTCGATTACTTTGATCCTACAACAAAAATAGAAGATGAAGAAAAGCAATTACTAAAAAATTGGGGAATAGAAGAAAATAAAAAAATTATATTATTACCGGGACGTCTAACTTCGTGGAAAGGACAAGAACTTTTTTTAGAAGCTATAAATTTGGTTAACATTCAGCTTGGGTATGAGGCATTTTATGCAGTGATACTTGGAAGTGAGCAAGGTCGTGATTTATTTAAAAAAAAACTTATTAGATTAGGCGAACAATATAGAATGAATAATCAATTGAAATTTATAAGTCACTGTAAAGATATGGCATTAGCTTATAAGGTTTCAAATATAGTTGTCTCTCCCTCTATAGAACCAGAAGCCTTTGGTAGAGTTGCTGTGGAAGCACAATCTATGGAAAAGGTAATTATTGCTAGTAATATTGGAGGATCTAATGAGACTGTTATTGATGGTAAAACTGGGTATCTTTTTGAAACTGGAAACCCTCAGTCATTGTGTGAAAAAATTATAAAAGTATTAAATTTAGACGAAACAACACTCAAAATGATTGGTACTGAAGGGAGAAAAAACATCATAAGTAAGTTTAATGTTGAAAAAATGTGTTTTTCTACTTATTCAGAATACAAAAAATTGATAAATTAAATGCCAACAATAATATTACCAGATGGAAACAACTTAGAGTTTTCAAAAAAAACAACAGGACTTGAGGTTGCTGAAAAAATTAGTAAATCACTTGCCAAACAAGCAATGGTAATAGCTATTGATGGTCAATTAAGAGATTTAGACTTTGTTATTGATAAAGATTGCTCTGTAAAAATATTTACTTCAAAAAATAAGGAAGGATTAGAAACCATAAGACATGATACAGCACATATTTTAGCAATGGCTGTACAAGAGATCTTTCCAGGTACTCAAGTCACAATAGGACCAGTAATTGAAAATGGTTTTTATTATGACTTTGCAAGAAAAGAACCATTTACTGAAGATGATTTAAAAAAAATTGAAAATAAGATGAAAGAAATTGTTGATAGAGATGTTGCTACAAAAAGGGAAGTTTGGACTAGGGAAAAAGCAATAGAACATTTTAAAAAAAAAGGTGAGATCTATAAAGCAGAATTAATTGAAAGCATTCCTAAAGGAGAAGAAGTTTCAATATATTTTCATGGAGAATGGCATGATCTTTGTAGAGGTCCACATTTATCATCTACTGGAAAAATTGGAAAATATTTTAAATTGATGAAGGTTTCAGGTGCATATTGGAGAGGTGATTCAAACAATGAAATGCTTCAAAGAATTTATGGAACAAGTTGGGCGACACAAAAGGATTTAGATGATTATTTAAAAAAACTAGAAGAGGCTGAAAAGAGAGATCATAGAAAACTAGGAAGAGAAATGGATTTATTTCATTTCAGAGAAGAAAGTCCAGGATCTGTTTTCTGGCACGAAAAAGGATGGGCTCTTTTTCAAAAGTTGATTAACTACATGAGAGCTCGCCAAGATGCAGCGGGATACAAAGAAGTAAATACACCAGAGGTATTAGATCGTTTGCTTTGGGAAAAATCGGGACATTGGGAAAAGTATGGTGAAAACATGTACACATCAGAAACACCAGATGAAAAAGTTTTTGCAATCAAACCGATGAATTGTCCTGGTCATATTCAAGTTTTTAATCAAGGATTAAAAAGCTATAGAGACCTTCCCTTAAGAATAACTGAGTTTGGTAAAGTTCATAGATATGAACCTTCAGGTGCTTTACACGGTTTATTAAGAGTAAGAGCATTTACGCAAGATGATGCACACATCTTTTGTTCTGAGGATCAGATCACTAGCGAATGTTTAAAAGTTACTAATTTAATTCTAGATATTTACAAAGACTTAGGTTTTGAAAATGTAATATTGAAATATGCGGATAGACCAGAGGTTAGAGTTGGTGATGATAAAATTTGGGACAAAGCCGAAGCATCCCTCTTGGAGGCAGTTAAGGCCTCAAAACTAGAGTATAGTATTAACAAAGGTGAAGGTGCTTTTTATGGCCCAAAAATTGAGTTTGTTCTAAGAGATGCTATTGGAAGAGACTGGCAATGTGGAACTCTTCAAGTAGATTTTAACTTACCTGGTAGACTTGATGCATCATATGTTGATAAAGATGGAACAAAAAAAGTTCCAGTTATGCTACATAGAGCTTTATTTGGTTCTCTTGAAAGGTTCATAGGAATTTTGATTGAGCACTATGCTGGTAAATTTCCCTTTTGGATCTCACCCCTTCAAACTGTTGTAATTCCTATTTCAGAAGAGTTTGACAATTATGCAATGCAAGTTTCAAAAAAAATTAAAAAAGCAGGCATGAGTTCTTTTGTTGATTTAAAAAAACATAATCTTAACTATAAAATTAGAGATCATTCACTTGCAAAAATACCTTTATTATTAATTTGTGGTAAAAAAGAAGTTGACAGTAACTCAGTAACTATTAGAAGATTAGATTCTAATAAACAAGAAAATATGGATTTAGATTTATTCTTAAAAACACACTCTGCTTTAAATAAAGCATCCCAAAACTAAGTGGCAGATTTTAAACAAAATTATTTTCAAAGAAGAACTAAAGATCGTGGTCCAAGGTCTAATAATCGGATTTCATCACCTGAAGTTCAAGTCATAGCAAGCAGCGGTGAAAATTTAGGAGTGCTTAATACAAACGAAGCGATTTCAATGGCTAAAAATCAAGGTCTAGATTTAATTGAAATTGCTCCTAATGCTAATCCTCCAGTTTGTAAAATTATGGATATGGGTAAATTTAAATATGACGCCCAAAAAAAAGCTAATCTAGCAAAAAAGAAACAAAAAATTGTTTTGCTAAAAGAAATTAAGATGCGGCCAGTTACAGAGACTCACGATTATGAGTTTAAAGTTAAAAATGCAAAAAAATTTATCTCAAAAGGTGATAAAGTAAAATTTACAATACGATTTAAAGGTCGAGAATTACAGCACTCACATCTTGGAAATGAATTAATGACTAAGATCAAAGAAGACATGAAGGAAGTTGGTAAAGTAGAACTGCATCCTAAATTTGATGGCAAGCAAATGATCATGGTAATTCAGCCTTTATAAGCTTTAATTAAGGTTGTAAATTTAAATCATTCTTTGTATAACCTCGCAGAATTATGCCAAAACTAAAAACAAAAAGCTCAGCTAAAAAAAGGTTTAAAATATCTGCGAAGGGTAAAGTGATGACAGCCCAAGCTGGTAAGAGGCACGGTATGATTAAAAGAACAAATTCACAAATTAGAAAATTAAGAGGCACTACGGTAATGTCCAAACAGGATGGAAAAATTGTAAAGTCGTATATGCCTTACAGTTTAAGAGGATAAAATGGCAAGAGTTAAAAGAGGTGTAACTAGCCGAGCGAAACATAAAAAGGTTTTAAAAGCTGTTAAAGGCCAGTGGGGAAGAAGAAAAAATACCATTAGAGTTGCTAAACAGGCAATGGAAAAAGCTATGCAATATGCATACAGAGATAGAAGAAATAAAAAGAGAGATTTTAAATCACTTTGGATACAAAGAATCAATGCTGGTGTTAGAGCTGAAGGTTTAACTTATTCTAGGTTTATTAATGGATTAACTAAGTGTGGAATTACTATTGATAGAAAAATTCTTGCAGAAATTGCTTATGATAATCCAGAGGCATTTAAAACAATAGTTCAAAAAGCTCAATCTGCTTTAAATTAATCTCTATTGTTTTTATTTCTTTAAGAAATAATCTATATTCATGTCTGATATTAAAAAAATAAAAGAAGAATTTTTCTCAAAACTATCTAGCGAAATAAGTTTAGCTGAAGTTAATCAAATTAAATCGGATCTGTTTGGAAAAAATGGAATAATTTCTCTTGAGTTCAAAAAAATTGGTCAAATAAATGAAAGTGAGAGAAAAAAGTTTGCTTCAGATTTAAATGAGATAAAAAATTTTTTACAAGGTAAAATTGACTCTAAAATTAATGAAATTGAAGAATTAGAAATAAATGAAAAATTAAATAAAGAAAAAATTGATGTCACTCTCCCATCTAGATCATACCAAAGAGGAAAAATTCACCCCGTTTCACAAACAATTGATGAAATATCTTCTATTTTTTCAGAAATTGGTTTTAGTGTTGAAGAAGGTCCTGATGTAGAAAATGAATATAATAATTTTACAGCATTAAATACACCAGATAATCATCCAGCAAGAGATATGCATGACACTTTTTATTTAGATGATAATAAGCAAAAACTTTTAAGAACACATACTTCACCTGTTCAAATCAGAACTATGTTAAAGGATAAACCTCCATTTAAAATAATTGCACCAGGAAGAACTTATAGATCTGACAGTGATCAAACACATGCTCCAATGTTTCATCAGGTAGAAGGTCTACACATTGATAAGAATATAAATATGGGTCACTTAAAAGGGTGTTTGCATTATTTTATAAAAGAGTTTTTTGAGGTTGATAAAATAAAAATGAGATTTAGACCAAGCCATTTTCCATTTACAGAACCCTCTGCTGAAGTTGATATTGGTTATGAAATAAAAGATGGAAAAATAATTATTGGTGAAGGTGATAAATGGTTAGAGATATTAGGTTGTGGTATGGTACATCCAAATGTTTTAAATAATGTAAATGTAGATAGTAAAATATATCAAGGATATGCATTTGGAATAGGTATAGATAGACTTGCAATGCTAAAATATGGGATCAATGATTTAAGAGCTTTTTTTGAATGTGATTACAGATGGCTTAACCATTTTGGTTTTGATCCATTGGATGTTCCAAGTAATTATAGAGGTTTAAGTAGATGAAAATTACTTATGATTGGTTAAAAGACCATTTAAAAACAAAATTTAATGAAACTCAGTTAATCCAGAAATTGACAAATATAGGTCTAGAAGTAGAAAGTTCAGAAGCTTTAACTTCAGATTATGATTTTTTTAAAATAGCTAAAATTATTAAGACCGAAAAACATCCTGATGCAGATAGGTTGAAAGTTTGTGACGTAGATATTGGAGACAAAATTCCTTTAAAAGTGGTTTGTGGCGCTCCTAATGCACGGGAAGGTTTAATTACTATTTATGCACCTCCTGGTGCAATGATTCCAAAAAATAAAATGAAGCTATCTATCAGCAAAATAAGAGGGATTACCTCCTATGGTATGCTTTGTTCAGAATCAGAGCTGAATTTGTCTGATGAAAGTGACGGAATAGTTGAATTAAATACGACAAAATTTAATAAAAAAATTGGGAATAAATATTTCTCTAAAAAACAACCAAATTTAATTGATTTATCAATTACACCGAATAGACCTGATTGTTTAGGGGTAAGAGGTATTGCAAGAGATCTCGCATCTACAGGTTTTGGTAAACTAATTGATATAAAAGAAAAGAAAATAAAATCTAAATTAAATCAAAAAATTAAAGTTAAAATTAATAAAGAAAAAAACTCAGGATGCACTTCATTTGGAAGTTGTTTAATAACAAATATAAAAAATTGTGAAAGTCCCCAATGGTTGAAAAATAAATTGGTCTCTATTGGTCAAAAACCAATATCAGCAGTGGTTGATATCACAAATTATGTAATGTTGGATTTAAATAGGCCTCTACACGCATATGATGCAGATAAAATTAATAAAGGGATAGTTGTAAGAAACTCTAAAAAAGGAGAAAAATTTACAGCATTAGATAATAAAGAATACATGCTGCATGAAAACATGTGTGTAATTTCAGATAATTTAGGTGTCTTAGGTTTAGGCGGTATTATTGGAGGAACAAGATCTAGCACTAATTTAGAAACTAAAAATGTTTTAATAGAGTCAGCTTATTTTAATCCTAGATCAATTAGAAAAACATCTAAAATATTGAATATCGATACAGATGCTAAATTTAGATTTGAAAGAGGAATTGATCCTTTATCAATTGAGCAAGGAATTAATAGAACCGCCGAACTAATCAAAGAAATTTGTGGTGGTGAAGTAAGCAAAATTGATATTCAAAAAATTGATAAGTTTGAAAAAACTAAAATTAAATTTAATACAAATTTGTTTGAAAAAATTTCTGGATTTAAAATATCAATTAAACAAATGATAGTTATATTAAAAAATTTAGGTTTTGAAATAAAATCAATTAAAAACAATTTGAATCTTATTGTTCCATCATGGAGGCCTGATATAACTCAACCAATTGATATAGTTGAGGAATTGGTTAGAATTTATGGATATGATAAAATAAAAATCATTAATCCGGAAAAAAATAGAATTAAGCCTACATTAACAAAGTCTCAAAGGCTATTTCATTTTTTGCAAAGATCTTTGGCTTCAAAGGGATATTTTGAAACCATAACGTGGTCTTTTACTGACTCTAAGATAAATAATTTATTTAAAGAACAAAAAAAGTCTGTTGAGATAGTAAATCCGATAAGTTCCGATTTAAATGTTTTAAGAAACTCAATTTTCTCAAATCTAATTATATATTTAAGTAAAAATCTTGATAGAGGATTTAAAGACATTTGTTTATTCGAGATTGGACCTATTTTTTATGGATCTAAGTCTGGACAGCAAGAAACAGTAATTGGTGGTTTAAATGCTGGAAAAAAATCTAGACTATCGTGGCTTGA
Source organism: uncultured Pelagibacteraceae bacterium (assembly GCA_902571235.1). Classification (GTDB taxonomy): domain Bacteria; phylum Pseudomonadota; class Alphaproteobacteria; order Pelagibacterales; family Pelagibacteraceae; genus Pelagibacter. Next base: position 12,710 of record CACGBI010000008.1, on the reverse strand, counting down.
AAAGCCGAGAAATGTTGACATTTATGATGTTAAGCAAGTTGTTGTTAAATCATTAGAGGAAGCGGGATTTAATCCCAAAAGTCTTTTTATTGATGACAAAACTCCCAATTATTACCATCCAGGAAAATCAGGAAGAGTTTTTTTAAATAAAGGAAAAGAAAATTTAGCCGCATACTTTGGAGAGATACATCCTAATGTAATTAAGAAATTGGATTTAAAAACAGAAGCTGTAGTTGGATTTGAAATCTTCATAGATAATTTAAATATTACAAGAAAAAGTTTAAAGGATCAAAAATCTAAATTTGAAGCGTCTGATTATCAAAAATCTGAAAGAGATTTTGCTTTTATTGTTGATAAAAATTTTAGTTCTCAAGATTTAGTAGATATAATTTATAAGGTGGATAAAAATTTAATCAAAGAAGTTAAAATTTTTGATGTTTATCAGGGTGAAAACATTCCTGAGAATAAAAAATCTATAGCTATAAATGTTACTATCCAATCAATGGAAAAAACACTTCAAGAGAAAGATTTAGATTTTTTGAATAAATCTATAATTGTCTCAGTAGAAAATAAAACAGGCGCTAAGATTAGATCATAGCAACTATGGACACTATTGATCATATTAGAAATTTTGCAATCATAGCACATATCGATCATGGAAAGTCGACTATTGCTGATAGAATAATTCATAAATGTGGGGGTTTAACAGAAAGAGAAATGAAAGCTCAAGTTTTAGATTCAATGGATATTGAAAGAGAACGTGGAATTACAATTAAAGCTCAAACAGTTAAATTAAATTATAAATCACAAGATGGAAAAAACTATATTTTAAACATAATAGATACGCCTGGACATGTTGATTTTAGCTATGAAGTAAGTCGATCATTATATGCGTGTGAAGGATCTATTTTAATTGTAGATAGCACTCAGGGAGTTGAAGCTCAAACACTTGCAAATGTTTATCAGGCATTAGATATTAATCATGAAATAATACCGGTATTAAATAAGACTGATTTACCCGCTTCAGACATTGATCGTACAAAAAAACAAATTGAAGATGTAATTGGAATTGATACGGAAAATGCTGTTCCTTGCTCTGGAAAAACAGGTCAAGGAATTGAGGATATATTAGAAAAAATTGTTACCCTATTACCAGGGCCCAAAGGTCAACCCTCAGATAATTTAAAATGTTTATTAGTTGATAGTTGGTACGATACCTATTTGGGTGTTGTGATTTTAATAAGAGTAATTAATGGAAAATTGACTAAAAATATGAAGATAAAAATGGTTTCAACAGATCAAGATTATATAGTTGAAAAAGTTGGAGTTTTTACTCCGAAAGCAAAAGATATAAATGAATTAAACTCAGGTGAAATTGGTTTTATTACAACTGGTATTAAAGTTTTATCTGAAACTAAAGTTGGAGATACAATTTGTGATGCAACCAAACCTAAAGTAAAAGCATTACCAGGATTTAAACCTAGTAAGCCAGTTGTGTTTTGTGGCTTATTTCCTGTGGATAGTTCAGAGTATCAAAAACTTAAAGATGGTTTGGCTAAACTACAGTTAAATGATGCAAGTTTTTCTTTTGAAGCAGAGTCATCTTCGGCTTTAGGTCTTGGTTTTAGATGTGGTTTTTTAGGATTGTTACACCTTGAAATTATAACAGAGAGGCTCGAGAGAGAATTTGATGTTAATTTGTTAACTACTACACCAGGTGTTGTTTATAAAGTTAACTTAAATAATGGAGAAATAATCGATCTTCAAAACCCCTCAAGTTTACCAGATCCAACCTTAATAAAAATAATTGAAGAGCCATGGATAAAGGCGACAGTAATCACACCAGATCAATATCTTGGATCAATAATAAAACTTTGCCAGGATAAAAGGGGTATACAGACTAATTTAACATATTCAGGAAATAGAGCTGTATTAAGTTATGAGCTACCATTAAACGAAGTTGTATTTGATTTCAATGACAAGATAAAATCTATGAGCAGTGGATATGCAAGCTTTGATTATGAAATTGCAGAATATCGAGAAGGTGATTTAGTAAAATTGGGAATATTAGTTAATGGAGAGCCTGTTGATGCATTAGCAATGATGATACATAAAGATTTTGCACAAAGAACCGGAAGAGAGGTGTGTGAAAAACTTAAGGATTTAATACCAAGACATAATTTTATGATACCAGTTCAAGCAGCTATTGGTGGAAAAATTATTGCAAGAGAAACAATTAAAGGCTTTAAAAAAGATGTTTTAACAAAAATCCATGGTGGAGGAGCAACAGACAGAAAAAGAAAACTTTTGGAAAAACAAAAAAAAGGAAAAGCAAGATCTAAACAATTTGGCAGAGTAGAAATACCTCAAGAGGCATTTATTGGTGTGTTAAAAATTAATAAGGAATAATGATTTGAAATTATGAGATTGTTTGATTGTTTTATGTATAATAATGAAAATCTGATTTTAGAACTAAGATTAAATACTTTAGATAAGTTTGTCCATAAGTTTGTAATTGTTGAGTCAGCTTTTGATCATCAAGGAAATAAAAAAAAATTAAGATTTAATATCAATAAGTTTAAAAAATTTAAACATAAAATAAAGTATTTAAGATTGAATAAATTTCCTGAGAATTTATCAGATTGGGAGAGAGAAAATTATAATAGAAATTATATTGAAAAAGGGATTATTGAAGCAGATCCAGATGATTTAATCATGATTTCAGATGTTGATGAAATTCCCTTAATTAGTAATCTGAATATTTTCAAAAAAAAAAAGTTCACTGTTTTTAGGCAGAAAATGATTTATTACAGATTTAATCTTCAAAATACCACAGAACCTTATTGGTATGGTTCCAAAGTTTGTAAAAAAAAATATTTAAATTCACCACAGTGGTTAAGAAATCAAAAAGTAAAATCATATTCATTTTGGAGGATTGACAAGATTAACTGGAATATAATTAAAAATGGTGGTTGGCATTTTTCATTTGTTATGAGTGACTCAATGATTGCTGAGAAAATCAAGTCTTTCGCTCATAGAGAGTTTAATAATCAAAAATTTAATAATTTAGAATTAATTAAAAAAAAGATAAAACAAAAAAAAGATATCTTTGGTAGAAAAATTAATTTTGTAAAAATGAAAAATAATACTGATCTACCAGTATATTTATTAAAAAACTTAAAAAAGTTTAAACATTTAATGATGTAATTTTTAAAAAGAAATATTAATTAATTTACTAATATTTAATCAACTTTTAGAATCAATAATTTTTTCTATTAATCTAAGATCTTTTTTTTCTAAGTAGATTTTAAAAGGGTAATTAATATCATTATTCACAGGTTTAGTTTTAATTCGAAAATATTTTAAATTTAAAATTTTACTAATTCTTTCACTCTGTTTATTTGGATGATTTGAAGGAATAATTTCTATAATTTTTGTCTTTGGTCTACAAAAAAGTATGTTAGCTAAAGCAGCTCCATGAGCACCTATTACAGTAGAAGAATTTTTCAATAAATTTATTTGACTTTTAAAAGACAGTTTTTCAGCATTATACGATTTAATTTTTTTTCTTTTAATTAAATTATTTAATGACTGAAGATTACTTATTTGACAATGATTATATAATGATTGTGAACGATCTAAAAATATTTTCTTTTCTCCCTCTCTTTTAAAATTGGTAATAAAAGTTTTTCTATTTGTATGAATAATCCATTCAGGTATCTTATTTACGTTATATTGAATAAATCCTTTTTCATACCATGGGTGATCTACAGTATAAATTTCATCTGCAAATATATGTTTATATTTGTCACTGCTTAATAATTTATTTTTATTAATGCCTAAAAATTTCAAAATTTGGATTTGATATTTTTTTGGTTCAGAAATATAAAAATAGTCGATTTTTTTTATATTAATTTTTGCAGAAAGCAGATGTATCTTAGGTATGATATCAAATATAAAATGAAAATAATTATTGCCACTTCCTCCCTGACTAAGATTAAAAACTTTGCCTTTAATCTTTTTAACAAAAGATGGAGTTCCCTTTTGTACTACTGAATTATATTTTGTTCCTCTTAATCTCCCATTAATTTGTTGAAAAGATACATGAGGCAATATAAAATTATTTTTAATTACAGCTACATTTTCGTTGTTATCAGTAAATATTCTTCCATTTTTGACAATATATAAATAGTAATCTTTATTTTTGTATGATTTGAAATTTGTGTTATTAATTTTTATCTTTTTTAATAGATTATCAGATGAACGTGGCAAACAGATTTTTCCATAAAAAAGTTCAAATACTATTTGAATTAATGTCTTATAAAGTGACTTGAAAATCTTCTTAATCATTTATTGAAATTAAAGGGTAAAAATAAAGCATACTGGATATAAAGAGTAATATTAATAGATGAGATATATCATTTGAATTTGCAAAAATCATTTAATAATATTAAAAAATTGAAAGGTTATAAAATAGCCTAAAGTTCTTAAGAATTAAAAATTTACAAAAATAATTTTTCAATTAGAGGAGAGGTGGCCGAGTGGTTGAAGGCGCACGCTTGGAAAGCGTGTAAAGGAGCAATTCTTTCATGGGTTCGAATCCCATTCTCTCCGCCACTAAATATCCAATGATTTATGGGCTATTTTAACGGTTCAAAACAATTTAATTCATTAAATTTAAACATTTTTAATTAAAAAATGTTATAAATATTCTCTCCATAATTTTAAAAAAAATGACAAATAATAAATCATATCAAGCAGACTCTATAAAAGTTTTAAAGGGGCTTGAGGCTGTAAGAAAAAGACCAGGAATGTACATTGGTGATACAGATGATGGAACTGGTTTACACCACATGGTTTATGAGGTTGTGGATAATTCAATTGATGAAGCATTAGCAGGTCATTGTAAAAATATTTTTGTAAAAATAAATGTGAATGGAACTGTTACAGTAAGAGATGATGGGCGTGGAATACCTGTGGATATGCATAAAGGTGAGAAAAAATCCGCAGCAGAGGTAATTATGACACAACTTCATGCTGGTGGAAAATTCGATCATGACTCATATAAAGTTTCAGGCGGTCTTCATGGTGTTGGTGTTTCAGTTGTAAATGCCTTATCAGAAAAATTAGAATTAGAAATTAATAGAGAAGGAAAGATACATTTTATTGAATTTAAAGATGGTGAAGCAGTAAAGCCACTTAAAATAATTGGTAAAACTAAGGAGTCTGGAACTCAAATAACATTTCTTCCATCAAAAAAAGTCTTTTCTTCAATAAAATTTAGTGGAAATATTTTGATAAAAAGAATGCGAGAATTAGCATTTTTGAATAAAGGAATAAAAATTACTTTTGTAGATAGTTCTCAGAAGAAGGAAAAAACTCAAAATTTCAAATTTGATGGTGGTGTCATAGAATTTGTAGAATTTTTAGATGAAAAAAGAGAAAAATTAAAAAATAAAAATGGTAATGATTTATTTAAAAAACCAATTTATATTGAGGGTAAAAGGGACAATATAGAAATTGAATGCTCTTTAAAATGGAATGGGGGGTATTCAGAAGATGTTTTACCTTATACTAATAACATTTATCAAAAAGATGGAGGAACCCATGTTTTAGGTTTTAGAAGTGCTTTAACAAGAATTATCAATAAATATGCAAGTGAGCATAACTTACTAAAAAAAAATAAATTAGCGATTTCTGGTGATGATATAAAAGAAGGTCTTTCGTGTGTATTATCTACTAAAATTCCTGATCCAAAATTTTCATCACAAACTAAAGATAAATTGGTTTCTTCAGAAGTAAGAAATATTGTTGAAACTGTTGTTAATGAAAAATTATCAATCTGGTTTGATCAAAATCCATCTATTGCTAAGATTATTTTAGCAAAAGTTATTCAAGCTGCAATGGCTAGGGATGTTGCAAGAAAAGCTAGAGAAAATGTAAGAAGAAAAGGTGCATTAGAATTAAGTGGCTTACCTGGAAAATTAGCAGATTGTCAGATAGGCAAGCAAGAAGGAACAGAGTTATTTATAGTAGAGGGAGATTCAGCGGGTGGTTCAGCAAAACAAGGAAGAAATAGATCAAATCAGGCAGTTTTACCTTTAAGAGGAAAAATTTTGAATACCTACGTTGAGGATATTCAAGGAAAAAAAAATGGAAATAAAAATGGTTCAGATCAAAGAACTAAAGCTTTATCAAAAATGATTTCATCAAATGAAATTGTTACTTTAATAAATGCTTTAGGCTTAGATCCTAAGGCTCAAGAAATAGATTTAAAAGATCTAAGATACGGTAAAATTATAATCATGACAGATGCTGATGTTGATGGATCACATATAAGGGCATTATTGCTAACTTTTTTTAACAATATGCCGTTTAATAAGCTAATAGAAAATGGGCATGTTTACTTAGCTCAACCTCCATTATTCAAAATTAATAAAGGATCCAAAGGAATCTATATCAAAGATGAGAAAGAATTAGAGGAATATATAGTAAACAATAATAAAAATTTGAAAAAATTAAAAAGAGGATCAAAAGATTTTATTAAAGAAATTAATATAGAAAAATCTAAAATGAGTATTCAAAGGTTCAAGGGTTTAGGCGAAATGAACCCAGAAGAATTATGGAGCACTACTCTAGACCCTGAGACTAGAAATTTGTTACAAGTTCAATATTCTAAAGATCTGAAAAAAGATCAAAGCTTAATACATACTTTAATGGGTAATGATGTAGCTTTAAGAAAAGATTTTATAATATCTAACTCTATAAATGTTCAAAATTTAGATATCTAAAATGAAGTTTTTCGAGACTTCAAAATATCATTTTTTTAAAAAATCAACTTATATAAGTTTGAGATGGATCGGTATAATTGGTCAATTAATATCAATATATTTTGTCTATTTTTTTTTAAATTTTGAATTTGATTTTTTTATTTCAAATTTAATAGTCTCTTTGGGTATCCTTAGTAACTTATATTTAATCTTTATTTATCAAAAAACTCAATTATCAGATAGATCTGCATTTATTTTTTTAGTAATAGATATTTTTCAACTTGGTGCTTTACTTTATTTGACTGGAGGGGTTACAAACCCGTTTGTAATTTTTTTATTAATCCCAAGTGTTTTTTCATCTTCCAATCTTAGTTTAAAGACCAATTTTTTATTAGTTTCACTCACTATTATTGTAATTTTTATTTTAACATTTTATTCACTAGATTTACCTTATCCAATTAGTATTCATTTTCATGTAAGTCCTTATTACTTTTATGCCATTCCTGTAGCTCTGATAATTGCATTAATTTTTTTGAACTATCTAGCAATGACATTCGGAGAACAATCAAGGTTAAGAAGAGAAGCATTAGCAAAAATGGAAGAAGTGATGGCTACAGAACACGAACTATTATCTTTAGGTGGCCAAGCAGCCGCAGCTGCTCATTCACTTGGGACACCCTTATCAACAATAAAAATCATTACACAAGATCTGATTAAACAATTTAAGGGAAAAAAAGATATTGAGAAAGATATTGAGTTATTATCAAGTCAAGTAGAAAGATGTAATAAAATTTTAAAAAGTTTAACTTTAAATCCAGTTGAGGAAGATATTTTTATTGATAAAGACATTTCAATGCGAGAATATTTAAGTGAAATCATTTCATCTTTTAAAGAAATAAGTAAAAAAAATTTTATTTTTAATTGTGACCAAAATTCTAATGAAAAAAAAATTACAAAATCTATAGAAATCGTATATGGATTAAGAAATTTTATTGGTAATGCAAATAAGTTTTCAAAGGAAAATATTTATATAAATTTAAAAAGCGATAGTGAGATAACTGAAATTACTATTGAAGATGATGGAAATGGTTATCCAAGAGATATTTTATCTAAAATAGGCGAACCATATTTAAAATCAAATGATAAGGTTGAAAAATCAAAAGTCGGCCTTGGCCTTGGAGTATTTATTGGTAAAACCTTATTAGAAAAAAATTTTGCTTTAATAAAATGTAGAAATTCGAGAACTAGAAGTGGGGCTGAAGTTATAATTAAATGGAATAATAATGATTTATTTAATATTTAATGTAGTTTTTTTTTAGTATCAAATAACGAACTAAGTTGTGAGATCATCACATCACCCAATTCATTAACATCAGTAATTTTTATTGCACGATTGTAATATCTCGAAACATCATGGCCGATACCAATTGCTAAAACTTCTATTTCAGTTTTTTCCTCAATAAATTTAACCATTTTTTTTAAATGTTTTTCTAAAAAATCACCAGAATTTACTGACAAAGTAGAATCATCAACTGGAGCGCCGTCAGAAATTACCATTAAAATTTTTCTTTCTTCTTTTCTTTTCTTTAATCTAGAAAAAGCCCAATTTATCGCTTCCCCATCTATGTTTTCCTTGAGCAAACCTTCTTTTAACATTAGCCCAAGATTGTTTTTTGCTTGTCGCCAATGAGTGTCTGCGCTTTTATAAATTATATGTCTTAAATCGTTCAGTCTTCCAGGAGATTTGGGTTTTTCTTGTTTATTCCAAAACTCTCTACTTTGTCCACCCTTCCAATTTTTTGTGGTAAAACCTAAAATTTCTACTTTGACAGAGCATCTTTCTAACGTTCTTGATAAAATATCAGCACATATAGCGGCAATCGTGATAGGTCTTCCCCTCATAGATCCCGAATTATCTATTAATAAAGTCACGATTGTGTCTTTGAAATCTAAATCTTTTTCTTTTTTAAACGATAAAGAATTGTATGGATCCATAATTATTCTAGGCAGTTTAGAACTATCTAATAGTCCTTCTTCTAAATCGAATTCCCATGCTCTATTTTGTTTAGCTAATAATTGTCTTTGTAATTTATTTGCAAGTTTTGTTATAACATCTTGAAAGCCAACTAGTTGCTGATCTAAAGTTTTTCTGAGTTTGCTCACTTCATCTACATTTTCTAAATTTTCCGCTTTTACAATTTCATCAAAGTTGGTTGTAAAAATTTTATATTCAAGATTTAAGTCTTTAATATTTTTTTTTTGAATTATTTGCTCTGAATTTTGTTGATCAGAGTCTGTATCTGCCAATTGTTCATCTAATTTATATTCATCAATATCGTAATCAGAATCTAAACTTGCCTCAGTTTCCTGTTCTTTATTTTCATCTTTTTTATCCTCAGCATCATTCTCCTGATCATCATTAGATGGATTATTATGATCTTCATCTTGATTATTTTCTTTATTTTCCTCGTCATCTTCAGTTTGAAATATATCCATTTCTTGTAAAATTTTCGAAAATTTAGAGCTATAGATATTTTGATTTTCAAAATTATTCTTTAGAAAATTGATATGTTTTTTAATTGATTGATCAAATTCACCCTCCCAAAAATTTAACATTTTTAGCGAAATGTTATTTAACTTTATATCATAAAAATTTTTAAGCATATAAAGTTCAAATGCCTCTGCTATCGGAATATCTTCTTTAGTCTTAAGTTGATCTTTTTTTTTTAAATTAATGATCTGGCTGTAATTATCCTTAAGGTTTTTTTCAATACCTTTGAGCATATAACCTCCTAGCGATTCATATCTAATTTTTTCTGCTATTGCATATAATGATTTACAGTTAGAATTATTTGGTAAGTTCTTGTTATAAATTTGATCATTAGAAAATTTTTTTTTTAAAGCTGATGAGTCTGCTTCTGCTCTGGCTTTTATAAAATCAAATTTATTATTTAAATCGTTTAATTCAAAAAAATTAAGTTTGTTCGAACTTTTGTCGTTTTTGTTTTTTTGTTTTACTTCTAGATCGTCAGAAATTACTCTAATTGTAGATGCTAAAGCTTGTCTTAGTTTCTCTTTTAGACTTGTTTCTTTATCACTCATTAAATTTGAATATTAAGCAAGGACTCTGGCAAATCTTCTCCAAAACATCTTTGGTAATATTCTGCAATTGTGTTTTTTTCCATCTCATCACATTTATTTAAAAAAGTAACTCTAAAAGCATATCCTGTATCTTTGAATATTTCTGCATTATCAGCCCAGTGCATGACAGTTCTTGGGCTCATAACTGTTGATATGTCTCCTGCAACAAAACCTTTTCTAGTTAAAGAAGCTACTTTAATCATGTTTGAAATTTTTTCTTTACCCTTTGGATTATTTAGATTTTTATTTTTGGCTAAAAGGATTTCCATCTCTCTTTCAAGACTTAAATAATTAAGAGTTGTAACTATGTTCCATCTATCCATTTGACCTTGGTTTATCTGTTGAGTACCATGATAAAGCCCTGTCGTATCACCCAAACCAACTGTATTTGAAGTTGCAAATAATCTAAAATATTTGTTTTGTTTTATTACTTTGTTTTTATCTAGAAGTGTAAAACTTCCCTCTGCTTCTAATACTCTTTGAATAACAAACATTACATCTGGTCTTCCTGCATCATATTCGTCAAATACAAGAGCTACAGGATTTTGAATTGACCAAGGTAAAATTCCCTCATTAAATTGTGTAATTTGTTTTCCATCTTTTAAAACAATTGCATCTTTACCTATAAGGTCGATACGACTTATATGACTATCTAAATTTACCCTTACACATGGCCAATTTAATCTTGCTGCTATTTGTTCTATATGAGTAGATTTACCAGTACCATGATAACCTTGGACTAAAACTCTTTTATTAAAAGCAAATCCTGAGATTATGGCAAGTGTTGTATCTCTATCAAATTTATAAGTTTTATCAATTTCAGGTACGTATTCACTTTTTTTTGAAAAAGCGTCAATTTCCATATCAGAATCGATCCCAAAAGTTTGTTTTACAGAAATTTTTATGTCTGGTTGTGAATTAAGATTAGGTGTCAATTTTTTCTCTATATGTATTTTTTAATTGAGTGTAAGCTAAGGTAATTTGTTTTAGTTTTTCCTCGTATTTTTTATTACCAGCATTTATATCTGGATGAAATTTTTTGACAAGGATTTTGAATTTATCCTGGATTTTTTGCCATTTTAAACCCACAGAAACTCCCAAAATACTGAAAGCTTTGATATCTTTATGGTCAAATTTAAATTGACGCATATGATCATAATCATCTTTAAATTTGTCTTTGTTAAGCTCATCTTTGAGTGTGTTGTTCCATAAAACTTTAAAAAAATTATCAGAAGAGCTGAAGCTTTGAGTTGGTTTATGCCATATCATATCTGATTTCAAAAAATTCATGACCTGATCATCATTCATACCAGAAAAATAATTCCAGTTTTTATTGAACTCTTTAACATGCTCTAAACATAGCATACGATATTTTTTACTATTATCTTTTTCAACTGGCGCTTTATATTCACCAATTTCTCTACAATTATTCCAGTCACAAATATTTTTCATGATATAATAATTAATATTTATGAATATAAATGATTTAATTGCAATCGTAAAAAAAAAATTAGTTAGTGAAATTGTAATTGAAAAAATTGATATTAAAGACAAATCTTTTTTACATAAAAGTCATTCGGGACATCAAGAAGGGAAGTTTCATCTAAAACTGATTATTAAATCTAAAGTATTAAAAGAACTCAATAGAATTGAAAGCAATAAAAAAATTTATAAAATATTAGATCAAGAGATGAAAAATTATATTCATTCTTTACAAATTTTAATTGAATAGATCTTTTTTTAAAAATTCTTTAATCTTTATTTTTTTATATTCTTTATTAATTACTGTAGAACCAATTTTTTTGAGCAATACTAAATTAATATTTTTAGAAATATTTTTTTTATCTTTTGACATGAACTTTAATATTTTGTTTAAATCTTTGTAGGAAAAGTAATCTTTAATGTTTGAGGGCAGTTTAGAATTAATTATATGTGTTAATATTGAGTTATAATCTTTATACTTTATTAATTTTTTATTTAGTCCAAATTTAAGCGCAGTAACGATACCAAGAATTACTGCTTCGCCATGATTTAATCTTGTAGAGTATCCAAGTGTCGCTTCAAAAGCGTGAGCAAAAGTATGTCCAAAATTTAATATTTTTCTCATTCCTTTCTCTTTTTCATCTTTCTCAACAACTAATTTCTTAATTTTGCAACTTTCATGAATTGCATTCTCAATATATGGACTTTTTAAATTTAAAATTTTTTTATAATTGGAGTTAATATAATTAAAGAAATTCTTGTTTAAAATTAATGAGTGTTTTAATATTTCACCATAACCACAAATTATTTCTCTTTTTGGCAGTGAATATAAAAAATCTATATCACTAATAACTAATTTAGGTTGATAAAAACTTCCTAAAAGATTTTTTCCTTCTTTTGTATTTACACCAGTTTTACCCCCAATAGAGGAGTCCACTTGAGATAATAAGGTTGTTGGAATATTAACAAAATTTAAACCTCTTTTAAACAAACTAGCCGCAAAACCCCCAACATCACCAGTAATCCCACCTCCAACTGTTATCACATAATCTTGTCTAGAAAAATTTTTATTTAGTAAAATTTGTAAAATTTTACTTACATAATTAATATTTTTATTTTTTTCATTTGCTTTAAACACAAACTTATAAACTTTTTTTTTATTCAAGGATTTTCTAATTCGTGAAACTAATTTATTTGGAACATTGTTATCAATTATTAAGAGGCATTGATTAAAGGTAATAGAGTTCTTTTCAAAGTATAAACTTAAATTCTTTATTAAGTTTGAACCAATTATTATTGGATAATTTTCTGATTTTG
>CACGBI010000007.1 GCA_902571235.1 uncultured Pelagibacteraceae bacterium | reverse complement strand
TTTAAAAGGTCCTTGTTTAGCAAAAGAACTCGCAAAAAAAAATCAAACAAGTGTTATTGTTGCAAATAAAAATATTGGTATTGCTAAAAATATTGGAAAAATTATATCTACAAAATACTACATAACAGAATTTTCAAAGGATATAGTTGGTATTGAAGTATGTTCAGCAATAAAAAATATATATTCAATGATTATTGGCGCTGGTCAAAGTTTAAATGCATCATCAAATTTATTTCAAAAATCTCTAATAGAAATGAAATATTTGACTAAATTTTTTAAAGGCAAAGAAGAAACAATATTAGGCCTTGCCGGAGCTGGTGATTTATTTGTGAGTGCAGCTGGAGGAAGAAACAGTAAAATGGGAAGTTATTTAGGAAAAGGATATACCTTTAAAACTGCAAAAAAAAAATTTATGCCTAACGATACTGTTGAAGGTGAACAATTGGCTAGAGAGATAGCACCTTTTATTTTAAAAAAAGTTAATAAAGATAAAGTTCCAATGATGATTAATCTATTAAGAACAATAATAAGTAACAAAAAATTAAAAATTAAAGTTTAAAACAAACCTTCTATATCGCCTTTATCATTTAACTTAATCGAGTCGGCAGCTGGAACACGAGGTAAACCAGGCATGGTCATTATTTCTCCACAAACAACAACTATAAACTCTGCTCCTGAAGATAGCCTCACTTCTCTAACTGGCAATACATGTCCAGTAGGTGCTCCTTTAAGATTAGGGTCAGTAGAAAAACTATATTGAGTTTTAGCAATACAAACAGGAAGTTTTCCATAACCTTTTTCCTCAAAGTCTTTTAATTGTTGTCTAATTTTAGTATCTGCAACAACTTCACTTGCATGATAAATTTCTTGTGCAATCTTTTCTATTTTTTTAAATAAAGGTAGGTTGTCTTCATATAAATATTTGAATGTGTTTTTTTTATCCTCACATATTTCAGCAACGTTTTTTGCTAACTCTTTAGTTCCTTCTCCACCATTAGACCAATGAGTACATTTTGAAGCTTTAACTCCTTGAGTTTTACAAAAATCAAGAAGTGTATTCATCTCTTTATCAGTATCTGTTATAAAGTGATTTACAGCAATTGTTACTGGAAGACCAAATTTTCTTGTATTATTGATGTGTCTTTCTAAATTTACTAGACCTTTTTTTAGAGCATCGACATTTTCATTTTTTAATTCATCTTTTGGCACACCACCATGCATTTTCAAAGCTCTTATAGTTGCCACTATTACTACACAGTCAGGTTTAATTCCTGATTTTCTACATTTTATATCTAAAAATTTTTCAGCTCCAAGATCAGCACCAAAACCAGCTTCTGTTACAACATAATCTGCAAGTTTTAAACCAGCTTTAGTAGCAATAACTGAATTACATCCATGAGCAATATTTGCAAATGGTCCACCATGAATAATTGCAGGATTATTTTCTAAAGTTTGTGTCACATTAGGTCTAATTGCTTCTTTTAATAATACAGTCATTGGACCTTGAGCGTTTAGGTCTTTTGCACAAATTGCTTTTTTATCTCTGGTATAACCAATTGTAATATTTCCAATTCTATTTTCTAAATCCTTTAAATCAGTGGCTAAGCAAAAGATTGCCATAATTTCAGATGCTACAGTAATATCAAAACCATCTTGTCTAGGATAACCATTGGCCACACCACCAAGATCAACAACAATTGATCTTAAAGATCTGTCGTTCATATCCATTACTCTTTTCCAAACTACTCTTCTAACATCAATATTAAGTTTGTTCCCCCAGTAAATATGATTATCAATTAAGGCTGACAATAAATTGTGTGCTGAGGTGATCGCATGGAAGTCACCAGTAAAGTGTAAATTAATTTGTTCCATGGGTACAACTTGAGCATATCCTCCCCCAGCAGCACCACCTTTCATTCCAAAAGAGGGACCAAGACTTGGCTCTCTAAGACAAACAATAGATTTCTTTCCAATTTTATTTAAACCGTCATTTAGCCCAACTGAAGTTGTGGTTTTACCTTCGCCAGCTGGTGTTGGTGTAATTGCAGTTACCAAAATTAAATTACCATCCTTTTTTTTAATTGAATTTAGATATTCCAAGTTTATTTTTGCTATATGTCTCCCCATTGGACTAAAAGCTGTACTTTCATCTGGAACATTAATTTTAGCCAATATGTCTTTTATTGGTTGCATTTTTGCTTCTCTTGCTATTTGGATATCTGATTTTACTTCACTCATTGAGGATCCTTTGTAATTTTTAAAATTTGATGATTAGTATCTCTTTTTAAAGCCTTTGGAAATATCTAAATAATATATATAAAAAAAATACGAACAATTTATATTCATTATTATAAAATTCTAATATGCAAAAATATTCAGTATTTAATTTAATCAAAAATGCTTTCTCTAACCATGAGAATTGGGACCTTGCTTGGAAAGACCCAACTCCTAAAAAAGAGTATGATGTAGTCATTATCGGAGGTGGAGGCCATGGTTTAGCAACAGCATATTACCTCGCAAAAGAGCATAATATTACTAATGTTGCCATCATTGAAAAAGGATGGATTGGTGGAGGCAATGTAGGTCGTAATACTACAATAATTCGATCAAACTATATGCATGATGATAATGCATTGTTTAGTGAATTTGGAATGGATCTTTGGAGAAGGATGAGCCAAGATTTAAATTATAATGTAATGTTCTCTCCAAGGGGAATTATAAACCTTGCTCACTCTGATGCGCAAATGAATGTTTACGCAAGAAGAGGAAATTCAATGCGATTAAATGGAATTGATGCTGTTCTTTTAAACAGAGAACAAGTTAAAGAAATCATCCCAATGGCAGACTTTTCTGAAAATGTTAGATTTCCAATATTTGGTGGATTAATGCAGCCTAGCGCAGGTACAGCTAGACATGATGCGGTAGCTTGGGGTTATGCACGCCAAGCAGACTCAATGGGAGTTGATATAATTCAAAATTGTGAAGTTACTGGATTTGAAGTCACTGGTGGAAAAATAAAAGGCGTTAGAACATCACGTGGAGATATTAAAGTAAAAAAAATTGGTTTATGTGTTGCGGGCAGCACAAATATATTAGCTGAAAAATTAAATATGAGACTACCAATTGAAACACATCTTTTACAGGCATGTGTATCTGAACCAGTAAAACCAGTTTTAGATAGAGTAGTTACTTTTGGTGCTGGACATTTTTATATTAGTCAATCAGACAAAGGTGAAATGGTAATGGGTGGTGATTTAGATGGATATAACAGTTATGCTCAAAGAGGAAACTTGCCTACTTTACAACATGTTTTAACCGAAGGTATTGCAATGATGCCATTCCTCAGCAAATTAAAAATGCTTAGAACTTGGGGCGGTATAATGGATATGTCTATGGATGGTTCTCCAATAATTGATAAAACCCACATTGAAGGTTTATATTTAAATTGTGGTTGGTGTTATGGTGGATTCAAAGCAACACCAGCATCTGGTTGGACATTTGCTCATACAATTGCACAAGACAGAGTACATGAACTAAATGCTGGGTATAATTTAAATAGATTTAATACAGGTCACTTATTAGATGAAAAAGGACTTGGAACAAAAACTTGGATTTCATAAATGCTTCATATTAAATGTCCTCATTGTGGAATGAGATCACAAAATGAATTTTCTTATGGAGGAGATGCCACAATAAAAAGACCTGAATTAGGTAAAGAAGTATCTGATCAAGAGTGGGATGATTTTGTTTATAATAGAAAAAGCTTAAGAGGAAAACATTGGGAGTTATGGCAACATTTATCGGGTTGTCGCCAATGGATAAAAGTAGAGAGAGACACAGCAACTCATGAAATTTTTAAAACTTTAAAAGCTAATCAGGAAATTTCATAATGACACAGCCGTTTAGATTAGAAAATGTAGGATTAATTAATAGAGATAAAAAAATTTCATTTAAGTTCAATGGAAAAAATTATTATGGTTATGAGGGAGACACCTTAGCATCAGCGTTAATTGCAAATGGAGTTCATTTGGTGGGTAGAAGCTTCAAGTATCATAGGCCCAGAGGTTTTTTTGGTGCTGGAGTTGATGAACCGTATGCAATTGTACAATTATATAGAAATGGTGAAACTGAACCAAACATAAAAGCTACTGAACAAGAACTTTTTGATGGCTTAGAGGCAACAAGTGTAAACTGTTGGCCCAGTGTTAATTTTGATATTGGAGCTATAAATAATTTTTTAAAGATATTTCTTCCTGCAGGATTTTATTACAAAACTTTTATGTGGCCAAAAAGCTTTTGGTTTAAAATTTACGAGCCATTTATAAGAAAAGCAGCTGGTCTTGGGGTTGCGTCTATAAAACATGACAAAGAAAGGTATGAACATAAATATGAATATTGTGATTTATTGATTACTGGATCTGGACCGTCTGGATTAGCAAGCGCTTATGCTGCAGCTAAGAATGGTGCTAGAGTAATCTTAGCAGAAGATAAATCTAGGTTTGGTGGAACACTATTAACCAGTGAGGTAAATATAGGCAATCAATCAGGCAAAGAATGGGCTGATGGAATTATTTCTGAGCTTAAAGAAATGCCTAACGTGACAGTAAAAAATAGATCTCAAGTCTTTGGTTACTATGATCATAATATGTTAGTGATGTCTGAAAGAATAAGTGATCACTTACCAAAAACCAAGAAATTTCATCCAAAACAAAGACTTTGGTATATAAGAGCAAAAGAGGTTTTAATTTCCTCTGGATCTATTGAAAGACCAATTGTATTTGGTAACAATGATACACCAGGAGTGATGCTTTCATCAGCTGCGAAAGAATATCTTAAAGTTTATGGAGTATTAGTTGGAAAAAATCCATTAATATTTACAAATAATGATAGCGGATATGAAACAGCAATCGAATTTAAAAAAAATGGAGTTGACCCTGTTATTTTAGATACAAGAAAAAATCCAAAATCTGAAATAGTTGATGAGGCAATTGATTTAGGAATAAATATAAAATTTTCTTATGTAGTGGTAGCTGCTCAAGGTTACAAGAAAGTAAAATCAGCAGATATAGCAAAAATTTCTGATGATAAAGAACAACTAGGTGTAATAGAAAATATTAATTGTGATTGTATTTGTGTTTCTGGTTTCTGGACTCCAACAATACATTTAGCTTCACAATCAGGAAATAAAACAAAATTTAAAGATGATATAGATGCATTTGTTCCGGGAATATCAAAACAAAATGAAACTACTTTAGGTGCTGCAAATGGAACTTATACTTTAGATGAAACTTTAAAAAGTTCATTTGAAACTGGTCATAAATTATCAAAAGAAATTACTAATAAAGATAATAAAATTTCTTTTCCAAACGTGGTTGAAAAAAAATCAACTGTTCATGATAAGTTTTGGTGTGTACCACTTCCCAAAGGTAAAAATTATAAACGATTTTTAGATTTTCAAAATGATGTTGCGGTATCAGATATAGAAATTGCTTTAAAAGAAGGATATCGATCAATCGAACATGTCAAGAGATATACAACTCTTGGAATGGCTACTGATCAAGGCAAAACAAGTAATCTTAATGGTTTACAACTAGTGTCAAAAATTGAAAATAAAGTTGTGCCTGCAGTTGGTCATACAACATTTAGACCACCGTACACACCAGTTTCTATTGGAGCAATTGTAGGAAGAGAAGTTGGAAAGCATTCAAAGCCAACAAGAAAATCACCTATGCATTCTTGGCATGAAAAAAATAATGCAGTTTTTGTTGATGCAGGTGTGTGGTTAAGACCTAGATACTACAAACAAGATCAGGAAAATTTATTTGAAGGATCAAAAAGAGAAGCAAAAAATGTAAGAACAAATGTAGGTGTTTGTGATGTGACTACATTAGGAAAAATAGATATCAAAGGTCCAGATGCCGCAGAACTGCTTAATAGAGTTTATACCAATGCATGGTTAAAGTTGCCAGTGGGTAAAGCAAGGTACGGTGTAATGTTGAGAGAAGATGGAATTGTTATGGATGATGGAACAACTACAAGAATTTCTGAAAATCATTATCATATGACTACCACCACTGCACAAGCTGCAAATGTTCTTTCGCATTTAGAATATTATTTACAACTAGTCTGGCCAGAATTAAACGTGAATGTAGTTTCAAGTACAGAACAATGGGCAGGGGCAGCAATAGCCGGACCGAAATCAAGGGATTTATTGCAAAAACTATTTCCAAACTCCGATGTATCAAATGAGGGTTTACCTTTTATGGGTTATATGG
Organism: uncultured Pelagibacteraceae bacterium; assembly: GCA_902571235.1. Lineage (GTDB taxonomy): Bacteria > Pseudomonadota > Alphaproteobacteria > Pelagibacterales > Pelagibacteraceae > Pelagibacter. The sequence goes on along the minus strand of CACGBI010000007.1, from coordinate 44,887 downwards.
AGGGAGATTTGTTTGGGGTAAAGGCTAGAATTTTTAGAATCTCATTTTCTGGCGAGCTAGCATATGAAGTTAATGTTGAGTCAGATAATGGAAACTTTATGTGGGAAAAAATTATGGAAGTTGGTCAAGAATTCAAAATTCAACCATACGGCACAGAGGCATTATCAACTTTAAGAATTGAGATGGGACACGTAGCAGGATCAGAGCTTGATGGAAGAACAATTCCTTATGACAATTCTCTAGAGGGTCTACTAAGTAAAAAGAAAGATTTTATTGGAAAAAGATCTTTAACTAGAAAGGCATTTACAGCTGATGATAGGCAAAAAGTTGTAGGTGTTGTTCCTTTAGACAAAAAAACAAGTATTCCAGAGGGATCACATTTAGTCAAAGATTCAAATGCACCATTACCAAATCCAAAATTAGGTTATATCTCAGCGTCTTGCTGGAGTGTTGAGCATGATAATCCATTTTCATTAGCAATATTGAAAGATGGAAAAAACATGATTGGAGAAAAATTATTTGTAATGTCACCACTCAAAAATAAAGTAATACCAGTTGAAATAGTTTCTTCACATTATGTTGATCCAAAAGGTGAAAGAGTTAGATCATGAGTTCAATGTCAGCTTTAGCAAATGTTCATTCAACAGGTAAATTTGGTGATCATGAAGGCAAAAATGAAAATGATCTTTTAAAAATTTCTGAAATAAATAATTTATTAATTGTTCAAATAGTTCAGTATAAAAATTCTACAGTTTCTTTTGAAACTGTTGACATTGATGGTTTAAGATTAAAAGATGAGCCATTATTAGTGGTAAATAATAATGATACAAGAATATTGTGGAATGGACCAAAAAATTGGCTTTTAGTTTCAACAAAAAAAGATTTGTTAAAAATTATTTTACAAAATTTTCAAGAAACAGATTTTGCTGTAACAGACCTATCTCATTCAAGAGCTATAATTCAAATAGAAGGACATGAAGTAAAAGAAATTTTAAAGAAAGGGTGTCCTTTTAATTTTAATACATTGGCAAAAAATAATTCAATAAATTCTATTTACAATGGAATAGCTTTTACTGTTGACATGTTGAATGACAATCCTAATAAAGTAAGATTGTTCGCTTTAAGAAGTTTTGGAGAATCTTTGTATCACTCTATTACAGACGCATCTTTAGAATTTGGTTTTAAATCATTATAAGTATTTTTAATCACGAGTAGCGATATAAACACCTATTGTGGTTATAAAAAAACCTAAAAGATCTAAATTAGTCAAGTTTTCATTTAAAAAAAGCCAAGCCATAAAAGCAGATGTAGCTGGAATTAAAAAAAATATTGAAACAGTTTTACTTGCTGAGTTTTTTTTTATTAAATACATTAATATAGTAAAAGCACCAAACGATACCAAAAATATTTGATGGCTCATAGCAATGATAAATGTTTGCGTAAAATCAATATAGGGTTTTGCAAAAAAAATTATAATTAAGATATGAAATGTTACTCCTCCTAAAGCTTGATACATATTGCTTACAGACAAAGGTAAATTATTACTTAGTTTCTTTTGCCAAATAGTTGATGAAGTAATCGCAACTAGAGCTATTATAGTTGCAATTAAACCAACTACTGGAATATTTGAGCCAATATCCAAACCAATAACAAGAATTGCACCAGAAAAGCCAAGCAAAACCCCAATCCACTGTTTAATAGTTACTTTCTCATTTAATATGGGTCCACTTAATGCATTAGTAAGGATTGGTTGAAGAGTCACTATTAGCGCAGCTATTCCTGTTGGCATTCCTTTTGAAATTGAAAAAAAAACTCCACCTAAATAAAGTCCATGAAAAAGAACACCACTGAAAAATGACTCAATAAAATTTTTTTTATTTACTAGAATTTTTTGTTTTGTGTATAAGGAAAATAAAAAGAATCCTAATGTTACTATTGAAAATCTAAAAGCAAGAGCTGAAAATGGATCACTATTATCAATAAGCGGTTTAGTTGTAATAAAAGCAGAAGACCACAATAGAACAAATATTAAAGGAAATATTCTTATCATTATATTTTATAAACTAATAAATTCAGTAAAATCAAATAAATCAACACCTAAAATGAACTATTTACTAATAGAATTAGACCTTCAAATCACATAAAATTTAGTGATGAGTTTGAGAATTGCAAAAATTTTTACATTGTTAATTTCACTTTTCTTTTTAACAGGTTTTATTTCATTTTTGTCTGTGATTGGACCTGGCTTAACAGCTCTTACTTCTGGTAATATATATAAAGCTAGCGCACAGTTCTTAATTGATCAAAGTATTAAAAAAACAACTGGAAAAAACTCATTAACATTGGTCAAACAAGAGATCGATAAAAAGAATAAACAAAATAACCTTAATAAAGAATTAAGAAAGTTAGTTGAAAATAGAATAAAAATGACAAGAAAAAAGCTCAATCTTAATAATATTACTCAATAATATTAAGATATATCAAATTTTCCTGCTTAGTTTCTTTACACCACAATTCATAGCTTTCACACATTCTCCATAAGTGGTCAAATGCCCTTTGAGATAATTCTAATGGATAATGACTTTTAGCAAAATATAAATCTGGAAATTGTATTAATTGTTTTATCACCGCATCTTTTTGGACCTGTAATAATCTTATTGTTTCATCAGGGATTTTTTTTTTTGTTTTTGGGTCAATAAATTTATTTTTTTTTAACTTTTCAAACCATTCATCATGAAATTTACCAGAACTTATATAAATATAAGTATCAGAACCTATAAAAGCCTCGATAGCATCAACATTATTTAAATAAGGATTTTTTTTCTTGATTTCGCAAACTTCTGAATAGATTAACTCCGCAACATATAATACGTATGGTTTCTCTTTAGACGGCATTGACTATGACTATTTCTTATATTTTTTCATAGCTGCCTGAGCTAATATTAAATTTGGATCTAGGAAAATTTTTGATGTTTTAATATTTTTAAAAGATTTGAATGCAAAAATTGCGATTGGCAATTCTGTACATCCAAGAATTATTTTTTTACATTTTTTTTTTATCAAAAAATCAATTGCAGGTTTAATCACTTTACTAGCTGTTTTTACATTACCCATCTTTACTAATTTAATTGCTTTGTTAACTGATTTTTTTTGAAGTAAAGAGTTAGGATAAATAAGATTATACTTTTTATCGAAAAATTTATTATATACACCGGTCCTTAAAGTCCCTTCTGTAGCGAGTAACCCAATAGTTGAATTTATTTTACACTTTTTGACCGTATGATTAAAAACTTCCTTAGGCATATTAATTATGGGTAATTTTATTTTTTTTATCAAATCATCATACCAATAGTGAGCAGTATTACACGGTATAACAATAAATTTAGATTTACTTTTTTTTAGTAATTGACAACCTTTGAGTAAACTTTTTAAGACTAATAAATATTTTTTTTTACTTTTTTTATTTACTAACCTATTTGATAAGTTTCCAGTATGAACCCCGATAGACTCAGGTCTTCCGGGAATGTTAGCTTTATTATACAGTAAAAATAATGGGTACTCTTGATCGATTTTTCCCCTATTTAAAATTGCAAGTTTATTACAGAAGTCTAGACCTGCTTGAGTGCCCATCCCTCCAAGTATACCGATCATTTTAATAATATATTTAAGAAAAGATTATTGGCTACAAAAAAATAAGTCTCATTCAAGAGTTCTTAAAATTTTTATAGCCAACAATTGATATAATGAAAATTATGCAGTTTTTAAGTTAACTGCTGAAGGACCTTTAGGACCATCTTCAACATCGAAAGTCAAAGCTTGACCCTCATCTAAACCGTTCATACCAGCATCTCTTACAGCTGAAACATGTACAAACACATCTTTTTCTTTATCTTCTCTTTCAATAAAACCAAAACCTTTGGTTGGATTGAACCATTTTACTTTTCCTTGTAGACTCATATTTATCTTCTTACTTTTTGTTATATTAATTTATTACTTATAATTAAGTAAAGTACGCTTTGTTTATAAAATTGAGAGATTTGTCAACAAAATAGATTAATTGACAGCAATAAAGTTTTAATTGTTGTCTAAATGTTTGGTTAAATAAAGTGAATTTATATCCTCTTTATAATGGGCAAAAGGAGGACAGGGTTTAAATCCACAAACATCAAATAATTTTCTTGCTGGTGCAAAAAATTTACCTGCTCCAGTTTCAATGCTTATTCTAGTTATATTATGTTTTTTAGCCTCTTCAATTAAATGATTAATTATTTTAATACCATTTCCTTTGCCTCTAAAATCGTCATGGATTCTTATAGATTTGAATTCACCATGATTTTGATCTAGAAATTTCAAAGCTCCACAACCTATTAATTGATCATCTATCCACAGACTCCAAAACTTTATTGATTGCACTTTAAGACCTGGAATATCCAAAACATGAGCACTTCCTTCAGGTGAAGCAGCTCTTAACTCAATAAAATGTTTTTTTAAAAGCTGATTTACTTTAGGATGATCAAAATTACCCTCAATTAATCTAAACATTTATTTTAAAGTAGTTAAATGACCCATTTTTCTTTTTTCCTTAATATCTTTTTTAAGATAGTCAAAAAGAAATTGATTGTCTTTGATTTTAGGATTTTCACGAAAAGGAATTATTTGATCTCCAATAAGATTTATCATTTCAGCATTAGATATTTTTTTTATTGCAATTTGATCTAGAGAACACACAGCCCTTATATGGTTTTCAAATTGACTCACATTGTAAGCATTAATGGTCAAGTGACCAGAATTATGAACTCTTGGAGCAATTTCATTAACATATAAATTTTCATTACGATCAATAAAAAATTCCACACAAAGAGTTCCAATATATTTTAATTCTTCAGCAATTAATATTGCCCAATCTTTTGATTGTTTAAAAATTTTTTCATTAATTTCTGCTGGAATTTTAGAACGTCTTAACACCTGTTCTTCATGAATATTTTCTATTGGTTCGTAAATTTCATATTTATTATTACTAAAGCGGGTAATTATAACAGAAATTTCTTTTTTTAATTTAACTAATTTTTCTAATATATAATCATTTTCAAAATTTATATTTAAAGAGTCAATTTCACTTAAATTTTTAATTGGATATTGTCCCTTGCCATCATACCCCATAGTTGTTGTCTTTAATATTCCAGGTAAAAAATCACTTAAAGGTAAAAGATCTTCTTTATTTTCAATGTGCACATATCTAGTAGTTCTAATATTTAATTTATTGATAAAATCTTTTTCTGCTAATCTATGTTGAATTAAACGGTTTACTGATGGTTTTGGTAAGACAGATTTTAATTTATTTAATTCATTTAAAGTTTCGAAAGGAATATTTTCAAATTCATAAGTTATTATATCTACTTTGCTTGCAAACTCATACATTTTTTCTTTATTATTATATTTACTGTAAATAAATTCATCACAAAAATTTTGTGCAGGTGCATTTTGATCATCACAAAAAATTATAATTTTAATATTCAATTTTTTTGCAGCAATTGAAAGCATACTTCCTAATTGTCCACCACCAATAATCCCAAGTTTTATTTCAGACATTATTTAGGATATTTTTTTACTGACTTAGTTTGAGACAATCTCCAACTTTTAAGCTTATTTTTTAATTTATTATTATTATTGCTTAAAATTGATGAAGCAAGTAAGGCCGCATTAATTGCTCCATCTTCACCAATAGCAAGAGTTCCTACGGGCACTCCTTTCGGCATTTGAACTATCGATAGCAGGCTATCTAAACCTTTTAATTTTTTGCTTTCAACAGGAACACCTAATACTGGTATTGAAGTTAAAGCTGCGATCATACCAGGTAAATGGGCAGATCCTCCTGCTCCAGCAATAATAACTCCTATATTGTTTTTGTCAGCAGCTGAGGCGTACTCAAACATTCTTTTTGGTGTACGATGAGCTGAGATAATTTTTATTTCATAATTAACACCTAGATTTTTAAGCGTTTTTTCAGAAAATTTCATGATCTTGTAGTCAGACTTACTACCCATCACAATTGATACTTTAAGAGGTTTTTTTTTATTCATATTAGTCAAAAAACCTTATTTCAAAATATACTTAAAAATTCAATAAAATTCATAGAAATTAAAAATACATATTGATATGGTTTATAAACTACTAATGAATTATAGAATAGACAACTTACAATATTGTAATTGGACTCGAAAAATTTTTGAAATAAATAGAGAGGCCGGTTTGGATGCTGTTCATGTAACTATAGTTTATCATGAGGATTTTGATGAACTACTTCTTGAAGTTAAAAAGTGGGATAAATTATTTAAACAAAACTCAGATTTAATTTTTTTAGGTAAAAGTTATGAGGATATTAAAAAGGCACATATAGAAAAAAAAACTGCTATTTTTTTTGGCTTTCAAAACTGCTCACCCATAGAAGATGATATTAATTTAGTTGAAAAAGTTCATGAACTTGGATGTCGATTTATGCAACTTACTTATAATAACCAATCTTTGTTAGCAACTGGTTGTTATGAAAAAATAGATAGTGGAGTGACAAATTTTGGTAAAGAAGCAATTAAAGAAATGAATAGAGTAGGAATAGTTGTTGATATGTCACATTCAGCTGAAAAAAGTACTTTAGATGCTATTGAATTTAGCGATAAACCAATAGCTATTACGCATGCAAATCCAACTTTTTGGCATCCAGCAAAAAGAAATAAGTCAAATGATTTACTTAAAACTCTCGGAGAAAGTGGAGGAATGCTGGGTTTATCACTGTATCCTCATCATTTGAAAAATAACTCAAATTGTAATTTGGAAAGTTTTTGTGAAATGACTGCGAAGACAGCAGAAATTATGAATGTCAAAAATATTGGGATAGGTTCAGATCTTTGCTTAAATCAGCCAGACAGTATCGTTGACTGGATGAGAAATGGTACTTGGTCTAAGAGTAAAAATTATGGTGAAGGCTCAAAAAATAAACCAGGTTTTCCGAAACAACCTGATTGGTTCCAAGATGCTCGAGGGTTTAAAAACTTAGAAATTGGATTAAAAAAAGTTGGATTTTCCGAGGATGAGACCAATGGCATACTTGGTAATAATTGGTTTAATTTTTATAAAAATATTTAAATGCAGGTTAAATTAAGAGACCCAAACACAATAATGAAATTATCTAGACTTGGATCTTTTCATCAATCAAGATTGTCTTTTTTAAGAAGTTTTTTAGATGAGTTTAAAGAATGGGAATACAAAAATGATTTATTTGATTTAGATGAAAATGGTTTTGGTACAGCGATTTATTCATTTAAAAAGAAAGAGAGAGTTTATTCATTAATATGTTTTGCAAATAAAATTAATGATAAAGAAAGATCAGATAGAGTCATAGCAACTAAATGGGATGCTGCTTTTACTTTACATGATGGAGTACCATTAAAAAGTGATATTGATAGATTAAAAAATGAAGTTCCAAAGCAAGAAGTGGGTAGATTATCTTATAAAGAATTAACACTATCTAGAGCCAACAAGTCGATTAGAGTATTTAATCATGTAATTGATAGTCTAAGTAAAGGTAAGCAGCCTGATTTAGATCTTTTAAACAATGTAGGATATCTTTATAGAACAACAGCTGTTTATGGATCTGGAAAATTTGGGCTTGCGGATAGATTTAGAATAAAAAATAGAGAGGAAATTAATGGTCCATTTAGATTAGAGATGATGTTAGTTTATTTAGTAAGACAGTTCACATTTGATCAAGTTAATCATGTTGCTAAATTTAAAAATCCCAAAAAAGCTGTCAAATTAGACCCAAGTATTTGTAGAAACCTTGGCATTGGAAACTCTACTGGTCTTGGTATGGCTCCTTTTATAGTCAATCATCCTACCCTATTAAATAATTGGATTATGAGTAGAGAAATTGCTTTACAAAAAATTAGAGAAATAAAAAAAGTAAATTTTAGAGAAATCAAGATATTTAAAGAGAGTCTAAAAAATTCACTTAAGAATATTACAAGCTGGAATACAGATAGTGTTTACCAAAAAAAAAAAATTAATTCTCTTTTAAATGACGTTAAAAAATTTTTAAAATTTATTGATAGTGATTTTAATTTTGAAACTAATTATTCCTTCAATAAAATTTATTTATGGTTAGAAAAAAATGCATGTGAAGAATGCATTGAATATGTTGTATCAATGATGTTGGAACCTTTTGATGATATTGTTAAGCCTTTAATTAGCAAAATGAGCTCAGATGAGGATCAGTATTTCACAATACCAACTGATCGAAAAATAAATGATTTAAGAAATATTATTGAAAAAAGATACTCTGATATTTTAAAAATTAATTTTAAAAAAAAAGAAAACAATAAAAATTTTTGGTTTATTTCAAAAAATAAAGAGGAACCAAGATATGCTGATAGATTTGAGGAAAATGGTTCCGAATTAGAACAACCTCTTGCAATTGCAAGAGATATTAAAAGATTATATGAAATACTACTTGTTTCGAAAAATAATTTAACAATAGATAAATTTTTAATTGAAAATCCAGATCTCAGACATGTCATCAGAAGAGCATTTATAATTGAAAACTTTCCGTATTCTGAAATTCAAGATAATACAATTGGTGAAGATGTTATCCCTATTGATATGCTTAGACTAAAACTCTCTTTTTTTGGAGCTCTTAAATTTGATCCAAGATCAGATAAGTGGTTAAGAATATGCATGTTTCAAGGTGCTCCACTTCCAACTGATTTAAAAAATATTGACCAGCAATGGGTCTATAACTCTTAACAAAAAATGAAATCATTGAGTGAAATAGATACCACTTCAAAACGAGCAAGCAGGGCTATTGGTTTTTCATGGGGTGAGGCAGAGGAAATTGGAAAAAGTGTCAGACTTTTAGAATTATTTGGATTTCAGGGTGTTAAGACATTAATCCAGTATTATAAATTAAGACCTCATCAAAATTTTGAAAACTTAAGTTTAATTAAAGAGAAAAATATATCTGAAAAAAACTCATTTTGTCCTATTTCCTTAGGAATCAATTTCCTTGATCAAATAAGAAGTATTGAAAAGTTAAAAAAAATAACGTTTGATAATGTTGCCTTCCCTTTGTTGATGATATCTTTTTTGAGCAGAAGTTCAGAAATAATAGGCAAAAGAATAAGTGTAAAATTTGACGAAATTGAATTTTTATTAAATCTTAATGTTAACATTTCATCAAACTTATTTAATAAGGATTTTCCTATTAGCGCTAAAAATGTTAAAATTGATTTATTAGAAAATAAGGATAATTTTTTAGAAGATGATTGGAAAACTTTGTACAAACTCTCAGAAGAAACATTTGTGAATGAATCAGATAGCTTAAAAAAAGGTGCTGCTGGTGCTGGATTAACTGATAATGACTGATAAAATTGAAAAAGAAATTATTGATGATGAAAAATTTAATGATTTAGACGATATTTGTGATGAATGTAAAAGAAAAGAACAAAGCGTATCTCACAATATAATTCTCACGGGTTTTAAGGTCTGCGAATCTTGCAGAATTTCAAAAACAATATTTCCAATTTAAATATTATTTACCGGCAAAACATTCATTCTACTCATAACAAATGATATAGATAAAAAAGCAATAATTAAAAAAGATAAAAAAACTATTCCAAATGATTTGAAATTTGATTTTAGATTTAAGATTTGCTTGGTGGCAATAATTAAGGCTGCAAAAATCCAAAATTGTGTAAGAAATATAATTGGAACCATTAACTCAGGAGTTACTGCAAAAAATCTTAACAAACCTGGAGCGTGAGCAAAGCCAACAGCAGTCAAAACTTTTTTAAAAGGTATCTTTGTTTGTTTGTCTGGAAAAAGCTTTACTCCAATTACATAAATAAAAATACCCCAAATTAACCATGTTAATATTGCTGTTAGACCTGACATCGCTATTGCTGTTTTAATCACAGTATTAGCTGCAACAGCACCAGCAATACCATCTAAAATCATTATTAGGCCTGCAAAATAAATTGCAGCTTCACCAAAGTTTTTGCTATCACTATATAAAGTTTTATCTAACTTAATTGATTTAAAGACTATATTTAAAAATTCACCGAACATTATTTTTTTTTATTTTTTTGCTCTTTATAAGAAACAATTAATGGAAAGAGTATTAAAGCAATAGCTATTATAATGCAAATAGCTATTAGAAATCCTTTAGTCATTTTAAAGGGGAGTATAGCACTCCCCCTAAAAAAATTTAACCTTTTACAACTTCTCTAGTATTTGCGTTAAAAGATTCTTTGAATGGAATATCCACTACAACTGCATCAACAGGTTCACCCGATTTTTCAGAGTAAATATCAGGCAAATGAACTTTGTATTTAGTTCCAACCTTACCTTTTGGAAAACCATTTGCATTTAGTGTCCCATCAAATGGTACATATCCCATTGCGATATTTTGTTTTTTTTCTGGGTGGTACCAAGGAGATGTAATAAATCCAATCGGATCTCCACCACCTTCAGCAGATATTAGCCAAAAATCAGGTGCATACTCCTCAATTGGTTTTCCTCCTAATTCAAGTCCAACTAACTGAAGTTTATATGGTTTTTTACCATCTCTAAGTTCTTTACCCATTTTTTCTAATGCAGCTTTTCCTACATAATCCGCTGTCTTATTCCATTCCCCTTTTCCAGATAGAGAAACTTGGTAACCCAAATTACACTGGAAAGGATTATGCTGCATATCCATATCTTGCCCCCAAGAAAGAATACCAGCTTGAATTCTTCTATGATGAGCAGGAGCAATTACCATCAAGTTATGTTTTTTTCCAGCAGCAAGGACAGCATTCCACATATCTTCAGCATACAAAGTTGCATTTCTTAAATATATTTCATATCCAGCTTCACCAGAAAAACCTGATTGAGAAATTACACAACTTCTTCCACCAACTTTTACCTCAGCCAAACCATAAAAAGGCATATTATCAAAATCAACTTGATCTCCACAAAGATCTTTCATTAAAGCTTTTGACTTAGGGCCTTGAATTTGAACTGGACAAGCATCAATTTCTTCAATTGTGCAATTAAATCTTCCGTCAGCATTAACACCTTGAAGATACATACCTATATCAGAGTCTGATAAAGAAAACCAAAATTCATCTTTTGAAATTCTAAGAAGAATTGGATCATTTAAAACTCCACCATAAGCATTACACAAAATTACATATCTTGCTCTCATTGGTGAAATTTTTGTTGCATCTCTAGTAATTACATAATCTGTAAATTTTTCAGCATCGGGACCTTTAACTCTAATTTGTCTTTCTACTGCCACGTTCCACATTGTAACGTGATTTACAATTGCATCATATTCTACCATCGCTCCACCATCTTCTGGTTTTACATATCCCCTTGGATGATAAATACGATTATATACAGTTGCTCTCCAGCAGCCTGCTTGCATTGATAAATGCCAATAAGGTGATTTTCTAACTCTTGTTGAAATTAACATCTCAACTTTTGTTGGCCCGCTTTGTCTTAAATTATATGGTACTTCCCGATCTGATTGATCAACTGAGGTAACATGTTTTAGTTTAGTATAGTCAAATTCTTTAGACATAACCATTCTCCTTCAACCACTTGTTAGTTTCCTTCAAGCCGCCGAATGTATAAATGTGGAAGAAATCAGTATGCGATTTAACTTTCCCAATTAAATCATTAGGGTCTTTAGGTTTCAATAAATCTAACGCCTTACTAAAATTAGACTTAAGAAAGTTAAGGGAATTTTTTGCTCCTACAATATTAGCAAATTTAATTAAGCTAGATATTTTTAGAGGTCCAGTAATTCCTACATGCACTGGTACGCTTTGTTTAGATATAAAATCTATGATAGGCTGAGGATCTAACATCCATTGGGTTACAATATAATCAGCATAAGGCTTCTTATCTATCATAGCTTTTTCTAAATCTGAATCGGATATATCAGGACTCCCCTCTGGGTGTCCAGCAATTCCTATAGTCATCTTCTCAAAATAACCAGTCTCTAAAAGTTGAAATGAGCTATCAAACTTTCCCAATGGTTCTCTACCACCACCTATAATTAAAGCTTGTTTAACTCCTCCGTCTTTACACATATCAACATAATCTTTAAGCTCTTTTTCGTTGTGCATAGATCTTGCTGGAAAATGTGGCACTGGGTTAAATCCTTTTTTAACTAACTCAACAGCTTTTTGGGCAGTCTCTTTATAATCTCCACCTGGTAACATTGTAATATAAACATCACTTACCTTTGGGACTGTATCAAGGTCTGTTTTTGGACTAATTTCTAGAGAAAAGTTCATTTTTTCAGATCATTATCTTATTTGAAAAAGCTGTCAAAGAAATTCAGCAATAATCTAAAACGAAATTTGTTGCTTAAAAATAACCTCGTGATAATTTTTTTTGTGGATCAGAATCTTAAAAAATTACCTCTTTCAGAAATACTTGATATTGAAAAATTAAATAATGTAGATAAGCCAATAGAATCCGCAAAAGGCTTACCAAATGACTGCTACACAAATGCCAATTATTTAGCCTATGAAAAAGAGAAGATTTTTTTCAATAAATGGACAGTGGTTGGTGTTGGGAGTTCAATTCCAAAAGCTGGAGATGCTAAACCATACAATCTACTCGGGATTCCTTTAATTTTGATTAGAGATAAAGAAATGAAGATTCGAGTATTCCATAATGTATGTAGCCACAGAGGATTTAAGCTTTTAGACAAAGCATGTAACCTTAAAAATGTTATTAGATGTCCTTATCACTCTTGGTCTTATGACTTTAAAGGAAATCTAGTAGCAACTCCTCATATTGGTGGTTTAAATAATCATCAACATAAAAAATTTGATAAAACTAAAAGCCATTTAAAAGAAGTTCGAACTAAAATTTGGATGGATATTATCTTTGTTAATATAAATTCCAATGAAGTTGATTTTGAAGAATACATTAAACCTCTTGAAAGAAGATGGTCTAGCTTTATTAATAAAGAAGATCAGAAATTAATAGTACACTCAAATGATTATGGTTACTTTAGTTTAGATGTAAAATGTAATTGGAAGTTTGCAATTGAAAATTATTGTGAAAGTTATCATTTACCCACAATTCACCCAGAGTTAAATAAAGTTTCTAGTATTAATGATCATTATCATATCCAAGGATTGCCAAATAGATTTGCCGGTCAGGGAAGTAAAAAATATGAACAACTTATCAAGGGAAATAAAAAGTTTAAATCTTTTCCAAATTGGGAAAAGGATAAATTAAAAAATTCAGAATATATTGCTTTATTTCCAAATGTAATGATTGGATTACATATTGATCATTTATATGTTTTTTGGCTAGAACCTTTAGCAATGAATAAGACTAAAGAACATATGCAGATTTATTATGTTGGAAATGAAAGTGCAAATGGTGAATATTTGAAAGAATTGAGAAAAGAAAACTCAAGGTTTTGGAAAGACGTGATGTTAGAAGATATAAGTGCGGTCGAAGGCATGCAAGATGGAAGAAATTCACCAGTATATAATGGAGGAAACTTTTCACCTATTATGGATCAACCAACTCACCAATTTCATAAATGGGTTGCTAGTAATTTAGTATAATATGAAAATAATTTTGATAATGGGATTACCTGGTTCAGGAAAAACCACTTTAGCAAATGAGTTAGGTCCAATGCTTAATGCAAAAAGATTGAATGCAGATGAAGTAAGAAAAGAAGCTAATGATTGGGATTTTTCTGAAGAAGGAAGAAAAAGACAGGCTAAAAGAATGGCAGACTTTGCAATTAAATTAAAAGAAAAAGGTGATTATGTTGTTGCTGATTTTATTTGTCCTACACCTGAAGCAAGAAGTTTATTTCCTGCGGATTTTATTATTTGGGTTGATACAATAAAAGAGGGTAGATTTGATGATACAAACAAAATGTTTGTAAAACCTGATAAGTATGACTTTCATGTTACAACTCAAGATGCTAAAAATTGGGCACCAAAAATATTAAAGGAGATCAAACAATGACTTATGAATGGGATAATAAAAAACCAACAGCACAAATGCTAGGAAGATGGCAACCATTTCATGATGGTCATTATACTTTATTTAAAGAAATCATAAAGAAGACTGGTCAAGTTTGTATTCAAATAAGAGATGTTCAAGGAGTTGATGACAATCCATTTGATTTTGAAACAGTTAAAAAAAATATCGAAGATAGATTGAATCCTGAGTTTAAGGGACGTTTTAAGATTATGATGGTGCCAAACATTACAAATATTTGTTATGGTAGAGGTGTAGGGTATAAAATTGAGGAAATTGAACTTTCGAAGGAAATACAGGAAATTTCAGCCACTAAAATAAGAGCGAAAATGAGAGAAGAAGGTAAACTCAAATAATCTTTAATGAATATTAAAATTGTTAATCAGGGAAAAGATATTTTAAGAGTAATAATTAATGATCCTAAAACATATAATTCTTTATCAACAAAAAATCTGCTTGATTTAATTAAAGTTTTTAAAAAACTTAATAAAGATAAGAAAGTTAAAGTAATAATTCTAGAGGGTGCTGGAAAAGGATTTAGTTCTGGCCATAATTTAAAAGAAGTAAAAGGTTTAAAAAAAAAAGAAAAATATCAAAAACTATTTAACTTGTGTTCAAAACTAATGCTTCAAATTATTGAAGGACGAAAACCGGTTATAGCTAAAGTTCATGGTGCAGCCTACGCTGCTGGATGTCAGCTAGTTGCAAGTTGCGATCTTGCTTACAGTACCAAAGATGCTTTATTTGCAACTCCTGGAGTAAATATAGGGTTATTTTGCAGCACACCAATGGTTGCTGTTAGTAGAAAAATTAATAGAAAACCAATGATGAAAATGTTGCTTACAGGAGAACCAATAAAAGCTGATTATGCAAAAGAGGTAGGTTTAATAAATGATTGTTTTTCAAAATCAAAATTAAATAGTGAAGTTATAAAGATTGCAAAAAAAATTGCTTCTAAATCAAATCTTACAATTAAAATTGGTAAACAAGCTTTTTATAAACAATTGGAAATGCCATTGAGAAAAGCTTATGCTTATACAAGTAAAATGATGACTTTAAATATGATGGCTATGGATGCCAAAGAAGGTATTTCAGCATTTCTAGAAAAAAGAAAACCAAAATGGAAAAATAAATGACAATTAAAAATGGCTTAATTGTAATTTTTATAATTATTGGACTTTATGTAGTTTTAGACATGCGAGATCATAATTTTAAAAGAGCTGTTGATGCCTGCGTCGCTGGTAGTCAAAAATTATCTGAGACTAAAATTACAGATTTGAAAGAAGCAAAGAAGTTTTGTGAAGATCAGATAAGAAAAAATAATGAGTAATATTAAAGAAATACTTAAAAAATATAAATCTATTGCAATGATTGGAGTAAGTAATGATCCAACTAAAGCATCAACTATTGTCATGAAGTATATGCAAGAGTATGGATTTAAAGTTTTTCCTGTTAATCCCAAAGCTAAAGGTCAAAAAATTTTAGGAGAGGAAGTTTTTGAAAAAATAACCGATATTAAAGACACAGTTGATATCGTAGATGTTTTTAGACCTTCGAAAGAAGCATTAGATATTGCAAAAGATGCAGTCAATATCAAAGCTAAAGTTTTATGGTTACAGTTAGGTATTAAAAATGAAGAGGCAAAAAAAATTGTTGAAGAAAATAAGATTGAATATGTTGAAGATAAATGTACTAAAATGGAATATCAAAAACATTTTTTAAAAGTACGGCAAGCATTTCCAGTTTTACAAAGTTAATATGAAAAAAATCTTTCTTATATATGGTCATTATGATGACAAATCATTTAATTCAGCTATTAGACAAACCTTTATAAAAACCGCTGAAGAAAAAGGGCATTCTGTTGATGCTATAGATCTTTATAAAGAAAAATTTGATCCAGTTTTTGCAGGAGAAGAACCTGATGATATTGTTTTGGATCATAGAAAAAGAATTGAGACTAGTGATACGATAGTTTTGATTGCACCGATTTGGAATTTTAGAATGCCTGCAATAGTTGAGGGATGGATAGATAAAGTTCTGGCACCGCCATGGGCTTTCAGATTTAAACAGTTATGGGGTAATTATGGATATCCAATTGGGAATCTTAGAGATAAAAAAGCAATCATTTTTTGTACTTACGGATCTCCAAGATTAGCAATTACTACGTTTTTTTTAAACTTACCAATTAGAAGATTAAAAAGAGGAGTTTTTCATATGTGCGGCATTTATAATATCAATTATAGAAGATACTTTGCTGTACCATTTGTAAGTGAAAAAAAAAGAAAAGAATTTCTTAACGATGTTAAAAAAACTGCACTTAACGTTTAGTGTAATTGTATTTTTTTTTCTTAATGCTTCATTTTTAAAAGCAGATTTATTAATTCCAAAAAATTCAATTTTACCTGCCGAAGTAGTAAAAATACAATTAGAGGGACTTATGAATAACGATAGAGAGTACAAAGATGGAGGAATTGAACAAACTTGGAATTTTGCACATCCAAATAATAAAAAAGTAACTGGTCCCTTAGACAATTTTAAAAGGATGATAAAAGGAGATACATACCAAATGATGCTTAATCATTTAAGTCACACAATTACACTGCTCAGAAGTGGTGATAAATGGGCTCAATTTGAAGTAGTTATTTTAGATAAGAATAAAATTTATCATAAGTTTAATTGGCAAGTAGAAAAATATATGGAGGATGGAGGCCTTAAGGATTGCTGGCTGACTACTATTGTCTCAAATCCCATCCCTCTCGGAAGTTCAATTTGATTATACTTAGATACAATTTTGTTTCGTTATTTCAAAAAATTTAGTAGGAATTGCTCATGAAAACAAAAACGAAAGTTGTAGTAGTTGGTGGAGGAGTAGTTGGTGTAAGTGCTCTTTATCACTTAGCTAAAAAAGGTTGGTCAGATGTTGTTCTTGTAGAACGTAAAGAATTAACTTCAGGTTCAACGTGGCATGCTGCTGGACTATTACCTTTGTTTAACATGAGCTATTCAGTAGGACAGCTTCATAAATATGCTGTTGATCTTTATAAAAAATTAGAAGAAGAAACAGGAAAAAATGTTGGTTTTAGTGTTGTATCAAATATTCGTTTAGCCAGTACTAAAGATAGAATGGATGAGTATCATCAATATGCAGGTGTTGCTCGAACTATAGGAGTTGATGTAAAATTTTTAACTCCTCAACAGGTAAAAGAAATTTGGCCCTTATGTCATACAGATGATTTAGTAGGAGCAATACAACATCCAGAAGATGGATACATTCAGCCAGCAGACTTAACTCAAGCACTTGCCACCGGTGCAAGAAATATGGGTGCAGAAATTTACAGAAATACAGCTGTTATTGCTATGAAGCAAACTAAAGACGGCTGGGTTGTTGAAACGGATAAAGGGTCAATTGAATGTGAACATATAATTTCATGTTCTGGTAATTTTGCAAGACAAACTGGAGAAATGGTTGGATTAGATATTCCCGTTATACCAGTTGAGCATCAATACATTGTAACAGAACCACACCCTGAAATTCAAAAAAGAAAAAAAGATGGTCTTCCTGAGATGGGGGTTTTAAGAGATAGTGATAGTAGATGGTATATGAGGGAAGAAGCAGGTGGATTAATTCTAGGTCCATACGAAGATGGGGCTCCAGCTTGCTATGTTGAAGGACCTTCAAAAAATTCTGAGTATGAATTATTTCAAGAGGATTTAGATAGATTAGCACCACATATTGAAGGAGCAATTCATCGAGTTCCTGCTTTTGGAGAAGTTGGGGTTAAAAAAGTTTATAATGGAGCTATTTGTTATACACCAGACGGGAATCCAATTGTTGGACCTGCTTGGGGACTAAAGAATTTTTGGATTAATGAAGGACACAGTTTTGGAATTACTGCAGCAGGCGGTGCTGGTTGGCAATTGGCTGAGTGGATAGTTGATGGCGAACCAACTATAGATATGCTTGGTGTTGAACCAAGACGTTACGGAAATTATGCAACTAAATCTTATTTAAAAGCTAAAAATGAAGAAGCCTACAGTCATGTTTTTATCACACACTATCCTGATGAAGAAAGACCTGCAGCTAGACCTTTAAGAACTGCTCCTTGTTATGAGAGAATGAAAAATTTAGGTGCTGTGTTTGGTCAAAAATTTGGTTGGGAGAGACCAAATTTTTTCGCAACAGATGGAATGGAACAAAAAGATGATTGGTCATTTAGAAGATCAAAATGGTTCGATGCAATTAAAAAAGAATGTCAAAATGTAAAAGAAAACGTAGGTCTCTTAGATATGACAGCGTTTGCAAAATGTAGAATTAGAGGACCAAAAGCAGAGGAATTTCTTGATTATTTGGTTGCTAATAAACTTCCGAAAAAAATTGGAAGAATAAATTTATGTCATGCATTAAATACTAAAGGTGGGGTTCATTCTGAGTTTACAATAATGAAAGAGGCTGAGAATAGTTATTACTTAGTTTCTGCTGGAGCAAATCTAAGATTAGATCATGATTGGATACAAAAATGGATGCCAGATGATGGTTCAGTAATTTTTGAAGATTTAACAAACAGCACTGGGGTTTTGGTTGTAGCAGGTCCTAAAGCTAGACAATTAATGCAAAAAGTTTCAACAGATGATTTTTCTAATGAGAATTTTAAATGGCTTACTGCTAAAAATGTGAATGTTGGATATGCTCCAGTAAATGCAATGAGAGTAAACTTCGTAGGTGAGTTAGGATGGGAATTGCATCACCCAATCGAATATCAAAATCACATATTTGATAAGTTAATGGAAGCGGGAAAAGATTTAGGTATAAAGCCTTTTGGAATTAGAGCTATGAACAGTCTAAGAGTTGAAAAATCTTATAAATTAGTAGGTACAGAATTATCAATCGAGTACTCACCATATGAGTCTGGTCTAGATAGGTTTATTCACCCAAATAAAGGAAATTTTATTGGTTTGGAAGCACTTAACAAATGGAGAGAAAAAGGCTTTGATAATAAATTAGTTACTCTAGAAGTTCATAATACAAAAAATGCTGACGTATTGGGTAATAACCCAATTTTCAAAGATGGAAAAGTTGTTGGGAGAGCTACAGGCGGTGAATTTGGGTTTAGATTAGATAAATCAATAGCTCTTGCAATGGTTAAACCAGATTGTTCAAATGTGGGCGACAAATTACAAGTTGATATATTAGGTGAAATGTACGACGCTACTGTTCTAGATGAGAGTCCATATGATTCAGAAAATAATTTATTGAGAGCTTAATGAAAATTTTAGTAGCTGTAAAAAGAGTTATTGATTATAACGTTCAAATTAGAGTGAAAGAAGATGGCACTGGTATAGTTACAGATAACGTTAAAATGTCTACTAACCCTCCTGATGATAATGCAATTGAAGAGGCTGTAAAAATTAAAGAGACAGGTAAAGCAACAGAAGTAGTTGCAATAACTGTTGGAGAAGAAAAAGCTCAAGAGACAGTTAGAAAAGCATTAGCTGTTGGCGCAGACAGAGGTATTCATGTAAAAGTTGACGGAATTCTAGAGCCACTAGCTGTTTCAAAAATTTTACAAAAAATAGTAGATAAAGAAAAACCAGATTTAGTATTCATGGGCAAACAAGCAATAGATGACGATTGTAATCAGACAGGTCAAATGTTGAGCGCTTTATTAAATTGGCCTCAAGCAACATTTGCTTCAAAAATTGATGTTAAAGACAATAAATTAGAAGTTACTAGAGAAATAGATGAGGGACTTGAGACAATCGAAATAAATACTCCAGCTATTGTAACTTGTGATCTTAGGTTGAATGAACCAAGATATGCATCATTACCAAATATCATGAAGGCAAAGAAAAAACCTATTGAAGAAATTGCTGCATCTGAATTAGGTGTAGATGCATCACCTAGGTTAGAACAATTAAAAGTAGAGGAACCTCCTAAAAGAAAAGCAGGCATAAAGGTAGCTAATGTTGCTGAATTGGTTCAGAAATTAAAAAATGAGGCAAAGGTAATATAATGGCAGTTTTACTTATAGCTGAACATAATAATAAAGAGTTAAGACCATTCACTTTAAATGCAGCTACTGCAGCATCTCAAATAGACTCAGACGTTCATGCTGTGATTATTGGTCAAAATAGTTCAACCGCAGTAAAACAATTATCTGAACTTCCAGTAGTTAAAAAAGTATTAAGTGTAGAAGCAACCCATTATGAAAACTTCACTGCAGAAAATTATTCTCCAGTAATTGTTAAACTTGCAGAGAATTACTCTCATATTGTTTGTTCAGCAAATACATTTGGAAAAAATTTAATGCCAAGAATTGCTGCGCACCTTGATACTTCTCAGGTAAGTGACATCATTAAAGTAATATCACCAGATACATTTTTAAGACCAATCTATGCTGGCAATGCTTTTGCGACAATTAAAAGTAATGATGTAAAAAAATGTGTAACAATAAGACCTACTTCTTTTGATCCATGCGAAAGCACTGGAGGATCAGCTCCAATTGAAAAAGTAGAAGCTAGTGAAGAATTTTCAAATACAAAATTTATCAAAAGGGAAGAAATAAAATCTGACCGACCTGAGCTAGGCACAGCGAGAATTGTTGTATCAGGTGGAAGAGGAATGCAAAGTGGAGACAATTTTAAATTGATTACTGAAATTGCTGACAAGCTCGGTGCAGCGATTGGAGCATCAAGAGCAGCAGTAGACGCTGGATATATAAGTAATGATCATCAAGTTGGTCAAACAGGAAAAGTGGTAGTACCAGATTTATATATTGCAATAGGAATTTCGGGTGCAATTCAGCATTTGGCTGGAATGAAAGAAAGTAAAATCATAGTTGCAATTAATAAAGATGGAGAAGCGCCAATTTTTAGCGTTGCAGACTATGGTCTTGAGGCTGATTTATTTGAAGCTTTACCTCAATTCATGGAAGAACTGAACAAATTAAACACTATACAAAAATAATCCTTACAGTTAAAAACTAGAGTATGTCTAGAGAATCGATGGAATATGATGTTGTTATTATAGGTGGAGGTCCATCTGGCTTATCTACTGCAATAAAGTTAAAACAATTAGATCCAAATTTGAATGTTTGCTTGTTAGAAAAAGCTTCAGAAATTGGAGCTCATATTTTAAGCGGTAATGTTTTTGAAACTCGCGCACTAGATGAGTTATTACCTAATTGGAGAGAATTAAATTCTCCCATTAAAACAAAGGTTACTAAAGAAAAATTTTTGTTTTTGGGAAAAACTAAATCGCTAAGTTGGCCAACATGGCTTCTACCAGCAGTACAACAAAATCATAAAAATTATATTATCAGTCTTGCAAATTTATGTAGATGGCTAGCAGAACAAGCTGAGAGTTTAGGAGTAGAAATATTTCCAGGATTTCCAGCTAGCGAAATTTTATATAATGAGAATGGATCTGTTAGAGGCGTAGCTACTCAAGATATGGGTATAGATAAAGATGGAAATAAAAAAGACAGTTTTGAACCTGGCATTGAACTTTTGGGTAAAGTAACTGTATTTGCAGAAGGGTGTAGGGGTCATTTAGGAAAACAATTAATTAAAAAATTTGAATTAAATAAAGACAAAGATCCTCAACAATATGGAATTGGATTTAAGGAAATATGGGAAATAGAAGATAAAAATCATGAAGAAGGTTTTGTTATGCATACAGCAGGATGGCCATTAGATAACAGTACTTATGGTGGTAGTTTTATGTATCATGCAGAAAATAAACAAGTTTTTCTAGGCTATGTAATTGGTTTAGATTACAAAAACCCTCATTTATCACCTTATGATGAATTTCAGAGATTCAAAACACATCCAGCAATTAAAAAAATTATAGAGGGTGGAAAAAGAATATCTTACGGAGCTAGAGCTTTAATTGAAGGTGGATTTCAAAGTTTACCAAAAATGTTTATGCCTGGAGCATTATTAATAGGCTGTGATGCTGGAACTTTAAACATGCCAAAAATTAAAGGCTCTCACACCGCAATGAAAAGTGGAATGATTGCGGCTGAAACTATTAATGAACATTTAAAAGAAAATAAAGATTTATCTATTTATGAAGTTAAATTTAAAAATAGCTGGTTATATAAAGAGCTTTATGAAGCTCGAAACGTAAAGCCTAGTTTTAGTTGGGGGTTAATTTTAGGAATAATTTTTACAGGTATTGATCAAATTTTGTTTAGGGGCAAAATTCCTTTTACTTTAAAACACAAACATGCTGATCACGAAACATTAAAGCCTGCAAATCAAATGCCTAGAATAGATTATCCAAAATATGATAATGTAATAACTTTTGATAAAACGAGTTCTGTATATCTTACAGGAACTAATCATGTAGACAACCAACCGGTTCATTTAAAACTTAAAGATCCCAATCTTCCGATTAATTATACTTTAGAAAAATTTGATGAACCTGCTCAAAGATATTGTCCAGCTGGAGTTTATGAAGTTCAAATTGAAAATGATAAAAAAAAATTTGTAATAAATTCTCAAAACTGTATTCATTGCAAAACTTGTGATATTAAAGAACCCTCTCAAAATATTATCTGGATCACTCCGGAAGGTGGTGGCGGTCCTAAATATGGAAATATGTAATTAATTTAGAAATTTAATTATAATTGCAATTATTCCAATAACAAATATCCAAATCAAAATATTATTGAAAAATTCTTTTTTATTTTTATTGGCATAAATAAAACCTGGTAAAAGCAAAACAAGCACTAAAATTAAATATACTACTGATAGAGCATCATCATTCATTTTAATGATTAAGAGAGATCAATTGCAAATTTTTTTAAAGTTTCAATAGGTAAAATTTTTAGTGTATTTTGATGAGTACTTTTCAGATAAATAGGGCAACCTTTTCCAGCTTCTACTGCTTTTGCATACCAACTTGCACAAACACACCAACCGTCACCATCTTTCAATCCCGGAAAACCAAACTCAGGATGAGGTGTAATTAAATCATTGCCAGCCTCTTTGCACCATTCTAAAAATTCATTAGTCACTTTTGCACAAACAGTATGAACTCCTCGATCATTTTCATCGGTATTACAACATCCATCTCGATACCATCCAGTTAATGGATCAAGTGAACATTGTTCTAGATCATGCCCTAGAACATTTTTTTGTTTATCACTCATTTATATTTTTGTTGGATTGGGTTGTCCCTTATATACTTCTTCTGGATCAAATTTTTTTTCTTTTTCTAAAAATTTCATTTCAATTTTTCTTCCATTATCAATTGGTCCTAAAGGAATTGATCTGTAAAAACATGATCGATATCCAACATGACAACTAGCACCATCACCAATATCTACTGACAACCAAATGGAATCTTGATCATCATCAATTCTTATTTCTGTTACTTTTTGGGTAAATCCACTTGTTTTTCCTTTATGCCAAATAGCACTTCTTGATCTACTAAAATAATGAGCTTCTTTTGTTTCAATAGTTTTTTTTAAGGCTTCAACATTCATATAGCCATGCATTAAAATTTCTTTTGTCTTAGAACACATGGTAATAACCGGGATTAGACCATCATTATCAAATTTGGGCGATAGAAGTTTTCCTTCTTCAATTTCTAGGACATTCTCTCTTTTTTTGAACATAATAAGTGATTATGTAGCACATATAGGTATATTTTAAATATTTTAAAATTACTAATTTATAGGTATAAAACTTGCGATGAAATTAGTTAAAGAAACAAATACTCAAAATGAGATAAAAAAAATCTCTGACAAAGAAGCAGAGGAAGCTTTTAAAACAATTCTATCGTGGATGGGAGAAGATCCAAATAGAGAAGGGTTATTAGAAACACCTAAAAGAGTTGTAAAAGCTTTTAAAGAATATTTTAAAGGATACACTGAGGATCCTAACCAAATTTTAGATAAAACTTTTGGAGATGTTGAGGGTTACGACGATATGGTAATTCAAAAAAATATCTCTGTTCAAAGTCATTGTGAGCATCATATGGCACCAATTATTGGAAAAGCTCATGTTGCATATATTCCAAAAGAAAGAGTAGTTGGTTTAAGTAAATTAGCTAGAGTAGTCGAAGTATTTTCTAAAAGACTACAAACTCAAGAAAGACTAACTATGCAGATTGCAAATACCTTAATGGAATCTTTAGATGCAAAAGGTGTAGCAGTAACAATTGACTCAACACATCAATGTATGACCATGAGAGGAATTAAAAAAGAGCAAGCATCAACAGTAACAAATTACTATTTAGGTCAATTTAAGGACGATTTAAGTTTTCAAAATAGATATTTGAGATTTATTAGTATATCAAAAGATTAAAGTGCCAGATCAATTTAAAGCTCTTATACTTAACCAAGATGGTGAAAGTTTTACGAGAGAAATTAAATCAATAGATAAAAGTTTTTTAAAACATGGAGATGTATCCGTAAAAGTAGAATATTCTGGTTTAAATTACAAAGATGCTTTAATTTTGAAAAATGGAGCAAGACTCGTAAAAGAGTTTCCACATATTCCTGGGATAGATTTTAGTGGTGTTGTAGAAGAAAGTAATCATGATAATTTTAAACCTGGTGATGAAATTATTTTAACCGGTTGGAGAGTAGGTGAAATTTATTTTGGTGGTTATTCTCAATACGCGAAAGTTAATGGAGATTTTTTAGTAAAAAAACCAAAAAATATTTCACTCAAACAAGCTATGATAATGGGTACAGCTGGGTTTACTGCGCTTCAATGTTCATTTACAACAAAAACTACAAGAGAAGAACTGTTACTTGGTGAAAAAGTTCAAAGCGTTATTGTAAGTGGAGCTTCTGGTGGAGTAGGCAGCATGGCAGTCATGATACTTAACAAACTTGGTTGCGATGTTACTGCCGTAACAGGCAAAGATAACAATGCAGACTATTTGAAATCAATTGGAGCTAAAAACGTTATAAATACTACTGAATTAACCAAAGATGCAAGGCCTCTGGATAAAGGATTATGGGATGGTGCAGTTGATACGGTAGGTGGTAAGGTTTTAGAAAATATTTTATCCCAAACAAAAGACGCAGGTATAGTAGCAGCTTGTGGTAATGCTGCAGATATTAAATTAAACACTACAGTAATGCCTTTTATTATAAGAGGTGTAAAATTATGGGGAATTAATTCTGTCACTGCATCAATTAAAAGAAGACAGTTTTTATGGAATGAGGCTGGAAAACTAATGAATTTTGAACTACTTGAAAAGTCAGTCAAAGAAATAAATTTAGATGAGGTAATTGATATTTATCCTAAGATGTTAAAAGGAGAAACATCAGGAAGATATATTATAGATTTGAAAAAATAATGGATTGGGATAAGTTAAAAATTTTTCACGCTGTTGCAGAAGCAGGAAGTTTTACTAACGCAACTATAAATTTAAATCTTAGTCAATCAGCTATAAGTCGACAAATTCAATCATTAGAACAGGATTTAAAAGTTCAACTATTCGAAAGACATGCTAGAGGTTTAACTCTTACAGAGAATGGTGAATATGTATTTAAAACTGCTCATGAAGTTATAAGTAAATTAAAAGAAGTTGAAACTTCATTAGGTGATCAAAAAAATAAACCAACAGGGAAATTAACAATTACTACAGTAAGAAGTTTTGGAACTCACTGGTTAACTCCAAGAATTCAAGAGTTTATGAGACTTAATCCTGAAATTGAAGTTGAGCTAGTTTTTGATGATAAAGAATTGGATTTAAGTACTAGACAAGCTGATATAGGTATTTTTATGAGAAGACCAAAACAATTAAATTATATCCAAAAAAAACTAGTTGATATTAAGTACTTTATATATGGTTCTAATAAATATCTTGAAATACATGGTATGCCTAAAACCATTGGTGATTTAAATAAGCATAAGTTCATTTCCTTTGGAAAAGGAGCACCTTCTCCAGTTTATAATCCAGACTGGGCTTTAAAACTTGGAATGCATGATGGAAAAAAAAGAAAATCAATAATGAAGGTAAATAGTGTAATGGGCCTACTTTTAGCGGTAGAATCTGGGGTCGGTCTTGCAGCTTTACCCGAGTATTTAGTAAGCAATTCAAATAATTTGATTAAAGTATTGCCCAAATCCGAGGGACCCATCACTGAGGCTCATTTCGTATACCCTCAATCATTAAAAAATACAGCTAGAGTTCAAGCTTTTAGAAACTTTTTATTCAGTAAAATAGGTGACTGGAAAGCCTAAATAACCATAAATCAAATCTTAGGATATTGGTGCGACATTCTTGCAATTGATAATCATTCTCATTGCGAATAATTATCATTTGCAATTAAACTATGCGGGGAAAAGGATAACAAGTGAAAAAAATATCAATATTAACATTAATTACATCTTTAATTGTCTCAGTTTTTGCTGTTGCAGATGAAGTCAATGTATTTAATGCAAGACATTACAAAGCAGACTCTGAGCTTTATTCCAATTTCACAAATATGACTGGAATTAAAGTTAATCTGATTAATGGAAAATCAGGTGCCTTAGAAAAACGAATAATTGAAGAGGGCGCAGATTCTTCTGCAGATCTTTACATCACTGCTGACGCTGGAAGATGTGGTGCTATGGATAAAAAAGGACATCTTCAAGGTGGTTTAACATCTAAAGCCATCAAAGCAGCTGTTCCAAAAAGTTTTAGAACTAGTAAATGGGTTGGAATAGCAAAAAGAGCTAGAATAATTTATTATTCACCTGAAAGAGTTACTGGTGCTGAATTATCTGGAATGACTTATGAAGGTTTAGCTGATCCTAAATGGAAAGGCAGATTAGTAATAAGAAAATCTAGCAACATATATAACAAATCTCTTGTAGCTTCATTAATTGAAAATAATGGAAAAAAAGCTACGGCTGAATGGGCAAAAGGAGTTGTTGCAAATATGGCTAGAGACTCTAAAGGAAATGATAGAGCTCAAATTATGGCAGTAGCTGCTGGAGAAGCTGATATTGCTGTGGCTAATACTTATTACTTAGCTCTAATGTTATCTGGTAAAAAAGGTGCAGAACAACAAGAAGCTGCAAAAAAAGTTAAAGCTTTTTTCCCTAATCAAAACGATAGAGGAACACACATGAATGTAAGCTGTGCAGCTTTAGTTAAAGGAGCACCTAATAAAGCTAATGCCATTAAACTTGTAGAGTTTTTATTAACTCCACAATCTCAAGAGCACTTTACAAACAACACTTTTGAGTTTCCAATGATTGATGGTGTTTCACCAAGTCCATTAGTAGTAAACAACTTAGGATTAGATTTTAAACAAGATATGAATACTAAGTTAGCTTCTTATGGAAAAAATCAAGCTGCCGCATTAGAAGTAATGACAGCTGCTGGTTGGAAATAATAAGTGAAAAAACAAAAAAAATTTATGTCTGAAGTTGATTTAAATAAATCTTCCAGTGCATGTTCCCCATGTTTACAGGAGTGTAAAAAAATCAGTGAAAGAATAAATAAAAGAAAAATGTCAGAAATTAAGACTAAGGAGGTTCCGCATATCCTAAAAGTATTTAATTTTTGATTTTCTTAAATAGTGTCCACAAAAAACGAGAGTTTATTGTGGGCACTTTACTTTTTTCATTTATAAGGCGGATTATAAAATGAAATTTAACAGTTGGTATCTTAGTTCTTTTTTAATTTCTTTTGTTGTATTGATTCCGATTATAACAGTTTTTACGAGTTTCTTTGAAAGCACATCAAATTATTATGAAATTTTAAAAAATACTTTTTTAATTGAGTATATTTTTAATTCAGTTGCATTATTAATATCTGTATTGATTTTGACGTTTTTAATAGGCACTGGAACTGCTTACTTAGTATCTTTTTACAAATTTCCAGGAAGTAATTTTTTTAAATGGGCATTAATCCTATCTTTTGCAGTTCCTCCTTATATCTATGCCTACTCTTTAACAGCTTTTTTTGAAAACTATGGTACTGCATTTACTATTTTAA
The DNA here is from genome assembly GCA_902571235.1 of uncultured Pelagibacteraceae bacterium. GTDB lineage: Bacteria > Pseudomonadota > Alphaproteobacteria > Pelagibacterales > Pelagibacteraceae > Pelagibacter. The sequence continues at coordinate 16,872 of CACGBI010000007.1, read as the reverse complement.
AGAGTTTATTTGGTGATGCAAATTACAATAAAAACATACCAAAATTCGACGGTATGTTTGGTGCAATAATATCCATTAGCTTTTCTTTATTTGCTTATGTTTATATTCTTGTTAGGGCATCTTTTTTATATCAGTCGCAAAACTTAATAGATTTAGGAAAAAATCTTGGTTTCTCAAAATTGAAATCTTTTTATAAAATAATATTACCTGCCGCTAGACCTGCAATTGTTGCAGGATTATCTTTGGTTGCAATGGAAACTTTAGCTGAATTTGGAGCAGTAGATTTTTTTTCAATCAATACCTTAACTACTGGTATTTATAACGCTTGGATAACTTTTGATGATTTAGCTTTTGCTAACAGAATATCTTTCTTTTTATTGCTATTCATATTTTCATTATTTGTAATTGAAAACTTATCTAGACGAAAAGCAAAATATCATTTCAATGCAAGAGGTGGTTTTAAGCAAAAAGAAAAATTTAAACTTTCTGGAAATAAAGCTTTCTTTGCATTTTTAGGATGTTTTTTTGTATTTTTCATGAGTTTTTTATTTCCATTAAGCCAAATGCTATATTGGACAATAAAGTTTCCAGAAAACTTATTTGATATACAAATAACAGATCTTTTATTAAATACTCTTTATTTAGTTTTTTTGTCTAGTTTAGTTTTAATAATATTTTCTTTAATATCTAATTATGGGAATAGAGTTTCTAATAATAAAACCTTAAATATATTGTCTACTTTGTCTATTTCTGGTTATGCAATTCCAGGAGTAATTTTGGCTATTGCATTTATAACTTTTATTGCTTGGTTTGATGATAATATAGTTAAGTCATTAGGCTTTTTATCTATTAAAAAAATATTCATTGGTTCAGTTCTTGGTCTAGTCTTAGTCTATTTTATAAGATTCTATTCTTTAGCTTTTAATGGAATAAAATCTGGATATGAAAAAATTAATATTTCAGTTGATGAAAGTTCATACCTTCTTGGTTTTTCAAAAAGAAAAACTTTTATGAATATTCACGTTCCTTTTTTGAGAAATTCTCTTTTATTTGTTATTATTTTAATATCATTGGAAATAGTAAGAGAATTGCCAATAACTCTTATTTTAAGACCTTTTAATTTTGAAACCTTTGCTACTACTGCTTATATTTCTGCATCTGAGGATTTATTAGAAGCAGCAGCAGTTCCATCATTATTTTTAATTTTAATTGCAAGTTTCTTTATTATAGTTACATCAAAATATATATTAAGAGAGCCAAATGACTAAAAATTTTTTTGAAATTAAAGATGTTGATTTTAATATAGGCGGCAAAACTAAAGTTAAAAATGTATCTTTTTCTATAAAAAATGAAGGCGAAGTTATATGTCTTTTGGGCCCATCGGGTATTGGGAAAACTACTATTTTAAGAACTATTGCTGGACTAGAAAAGATTGAAAAAGGATCAATTGAATTAAATAATAAAATGTTATCTTCAAAAAAAATTAATGTAGAACCAGAAAATAGAAACATATCATTATCGTTTCAAGAAAATAGTTTGTTTCCTCATTATACAGTAGAAAAAAATATTCTATTAGGTTCAGAGAGAAATAAAGAAAAGAAAGATAAAAAAATTAGTTTAGAAGAAATAGTTGATTTACTTGATATCTCCAACATTTTAGACAAATATCCTCATCAGATCAGTGCTGGAGAAGCTCAAAGAGCTTCACTTGCAAGATCTTTAATAACTCAACCTGATCTTCTTTTGTTAGATGAACCTTTATCAAATGTCGATCAAAGTTTTAAGGAAGAAATACAAGTAAGATTAAAAAAAATATTAAATAAATTAAAAATTACTACCATCATAGTTACACATGACTCTTATGAGGCTTTTTATTTAGGTTCAAAGTGTGGAATAATTCTTAATCAAGAACTTAAACAATATGACGATCCATATAAAGTTTATCATTTCCCTAATTCAGTTGAAGTGGTTAATTTTTTAAATAGAGGAATATTGATACCAGCTAAAGTAACAGGAAAAAATACTCTAGAAAATGGAGATTTAGGAATTATTGAAGGAAATTTTATTAAACAATATCCAGAGGGAGCAAATGTACAATTGCTTCTTCAGCCTGAAGATCTAGAACATGATGATAAAAGTAATTTGAAACTTGAGGTAGTTGATAGAAAATTTAGAGGAACTAACTTTATTTATACTCTTAAAACTCCAAGTAATAACTTGATTCCAGTATTTGTTCATTCACATCATATTCATCAACATGAAATAGATGAAAAATTTGGAATAAAAAGACCAATATATATTGATCATATTGTTTGCTTCTAATAAAAGCTTTTTCAAAATATGAAAAGTAATCTTAATGTTTTTTTTAAAGGTGTTATTGATGTAAGCCCATTAATGATACCAGTTGTACCATTTGGTTTAATATTTGGTGTACTGGCAATTGATATTGGTTTTACACCCTTCGAAACAATGGGAATGTCTCTAATAATTTTTGGTGGCGCTTCTCAAATAGTTTTATTACAGTTATTTTCTGGTGGTGCTTCATCTTTAGTAATTGTTAGTTCTGTTGGTGCTGTAAATTCAAGACATTTACTTTATGGTGCAGTTGTATCTGAACACGTATCAGATTTGAAATTAATTTGGAAAATTGTAATTTCATATTTTTTGATTGATCAAGCGTTTGCAAGGTCAAATGAATATTTAAAAAGGAATAAAGAAAAAAATAATTATTTTCATTTAATTGGAGGAGGTGCTACATGTTGGATTGTTTGGCAAACAACAACTTTTCTAGGAATTATTTTAGGTGCAGCTATACCAGATAAACTAGGTTTGAGTTTTGCTGTTCCTTTAACTTTTTTAGCATTATTGGTTAATGATTTTAGAAAGCTGATTAATGTAATTGTTATAATAATTTCAGGACTAGTAGCAACATTTGGGTTTAATTATATACCTTATAAAGCCTATGTAATTGTAGCTGCATTGGTTGGATTATTTGTTGCAATGATTTTAACAAAGATGATTAAAAAATATGAATGATTGGGCATTAATTCTTTATTGTGGATTGATTACTTTTTTTACAAGATTCTCAATGATTGCCTTGTTAAAAAAAGAGATGTTTAATGATAGAATTAGAGAAGTTTTATCTTATGTGCCATCTGCAATTTTTCCAGCAATTATATTTCCAGCAATTTTTTTAGATAACTCAGGATTTTTACAATTTGAAAATAATCCTAAAATTTTAGCTTCTATAATTGCTATAATTATTGGAACCTTAAGTAAAAATATTATAGCCACAATTGTTGCAGGTTTAGCCGTATATTGGTTTCTAATTTTTATTTAATAAATTATCTAAACAAAAAATGTTTCTTTAAAATATTTTTTACTATAAGTTAAACTTATGAGCTTATTGCAAGATAATTTTGGTAGAAAGTTTCCATATATTCGAATGTCAATAACAGATGTTTGTAATTTTAAATGTGGTTATTGTTTACCTAATGGTTATCAAGTTGACAAAAGTGATAACAGAAAATTTCTTCATTTAGACGAAATAAAGCGTTTAGCAATGGTTTTTTCAAAATTAGGTGTAAGTAAAATAAGAATAACAGGAGGAGAACCCACAGTTAGAAAAGATTTTTTTGAAATAATAAAGATTTTAAAAGAAGCAGGAATTAAAAAAGTTTCAATTACTACAAACGGATATCATTTAGATAAAAAAGCCCAAATGTTAGTTGATAGTGGTTTAAATGGAATAAATATAAGCATTGATAGTCTTGATAGAAATACTTTTAAATCCATAACAGGTCATGACAGATTACCTGAAATTTTAAAAGGAATTCAAATTTTACAAGATTTAAATTTTGAAAATATAAAAGTAAATGCAGTCCTTTTAAATAATATTAATGCATCTGAAAAAGATTTTAATTCTTGGAGAGAGTTTATAAAAATAAATAAAGTAGATTTTAGATTTATAGAATTAATGCAAACTGGTGATAACTTAGATTATTTTAGAAAATATCATATTTCATCTAAGATTTTTAAAGAATACTTGGATAAAAATAATTGGATTTATCAAACCTTAGGTAAAGATGCAGGACCATCACTAAATTATATTAATCCAGATTATAAAGGTAAATTTGGAATAATTGCACCTTACTCTAAAGATTTTTGCAAATCTTGTAATCGATTAAGAATTACTTCTAAAGGGGATCTAAGATTATGTTTATTTGGGAACACAGGAATAAGTATAAGGCATTTATTACAAAAAGATGATCAAATTGAAGAATTACAAGATCTAATACTTGGCCAAATGAAATTTAAAAAAGAATCTCATTATTTAGAGCTAGGAGAAACTGGTTTAACTAAAAATTTATCAACAACTGGTGGTTAATGACTAAACTAAAAATTATAAATCAAAAAGAACTTAAAGATTGGGCAAAAGAGATATTTCAAAAAAACTCTTTTAATATGGTTGATGTTTCATCTAAGAAAGAAACATTCCGTAGAGCATTAGCCTCAGGAAAAATTTATGTGGGTAAAGAGGTTTTTGATCTTATTAAAAATAAAAAAATGCCCAAAGGAGACCCTATAACTTTAGCTGAAGTATCAGCTGTTTTAGGTGTAAAAAAAACCAGTGAATTAATTCCACTTTGTCACCCACTTCCAATTGATCACACTGCAACAAAAATTATTATGAATGAGGTTGATAACTCATTAGAAGTTTTCTGTGTAGTTTCAGCAGTAGCTAAAACAGGTGTAGAAATGGAAGCTATTATGGGTGTTAATGCTGCTTTAATTACTATTTATGATTTAAGTAAAATAGTAAATCCACATCTAAAAATAGATAATGTGAAGTTATTAATTAAAGAAGGTGGTAAAAGTGGATTGTGGACTAATCCAGACGGGTTACCTGAATTTTTAAAAAATATATTCTAATTCTACATGTCCGTTTATCTAAGTACTCAAAAAGTAATTAAAGATTGGATCGATTATAATGATCATATGAACGTCTCATATTATCTATTAATGTTTGATAAATATGGGGCTGATACGTTAAATAATATTTTTCAGATGGGTGAACAGTCAGCCAAAACAACAAAAAAAAGTACAATGATTGTAGAGTCTCACATTACCTACAATCAAGAACTTCAACTTAATGAAGAAGTTGACATAAATTGTACTTATTTTGATCATGATAAAAAAAGACTTCAATATAAAATGGAAATGATTCACAAAAAAAAAAAATTTCTTGCCTCAACAATTGAAATTCTAGCTTTGTATGTTGATCTTAATGAAAGAAAAGTTGCTGAATTTGAAGATGAAAAAGTTAAGTTAATGGATGATTTTATCAATAAAAATAAATCTGAATTTAAATATGAAAACCTAAAATTCTCATCTAAACTTAAAAAATGAAAAAAATATTTCTAATTTTAACTTTCAGTTTATTAGCTTCAAGCAATCTATTTGCTGAGAGTTTTAAAATTAACAAGTTTAATCTTTGGCTATACGAAAATGGATATCATCAATATTTAAACATTGAAGAAAACCCAGTGTGTAAAGAAGAACCAAAATATAGTAATCTTTGGTACTATAATAAATGTGATAAATTTCAAGGATCTAACAATTTAAATATTAAAATAAAAAATAAAGCATTATCAGCTACTAATATTGCCTATCATTCAAACCCAAATAGAGACTCGCTGATTTATTATTTATGGAAATATTCATATAGAGATAGAAGTCAGCATTTAAAAGAATTTAAACCAACAAATAATTCCTACGATTTTAAATTCAACTTAATTGAAGATAAATTTTTAAAAAAACAAATGAAAACTAAAGGTATCCTTAGTTATTTATATTATCAAGATGGTGAAGTGTTGATTGACGAACTTTCTCCGAAAGAAAGATTAGGAGAATTTTTAAATAATGAAACAAAATTTTATTCAATGTCAATGGGTAAGTCAGTAACTTCTTATTTAGTAGGCCATGCCATATGTGAAGGTTATATTGATGGAATTGATGCAAGAGTAAGCGACTGGCCTATAATAAAAGATTCACTTTATCATGATCAAAAATTAATTAATTTTTTAAATATGAATACTGGTGATCAAAAAAATATTGATGAATTTAAAGATGGTACAAGTAAATTAGGCGCATATGAAGATAGGGATATTGAAACAACTATGCGTTTACACTTTAGAAACAAAAATACAAAAAAATCTAAGGAAAGATATAACTACAATGGATTTGTTACTCAGTTAATTTTAAATTATATGAAATTTAAAGTTGGTGAAGATTATGACAAATTTTATAGCAAAGTTTTCAACGATAAAATAAAGATCAAAAATAGCATTCGTTATGGCTATACAAGTTTAAAAGAACATTTTGGAAATGGACATCCCAACATAATGGCAACAAGATTTGATTATCTTAGAATTGCAAAAGCTATAATGGATGATTATCAGAATGATACTTGTGTTGGAAAATATTTAAAAGAAATTTATAAAAGAAGAATATCAAAAGGAAGCATAGAAAAAGACGAGCCTATAGTTGGTCGTACCAAATCTTATGGAGGTCAATTCCATATGGATTATCCAGGATTAAAAGATAAGATTATCTTTGGGATGAGTGGTTATGGTGGGAATATGATTTTAATTGATGTAGAAAATTCAAGAATACTGGTTCTAAATTCACTTCATTATAATAATAAACAATTTAAATATAATCATAAAAAACTAATATTAGATCCATTTAAAAACGGTAAACAAATAAATTGAAAATTAAATTAGAATTGTTTGGAGCTAGTAGAGATTTCAGCGATAACGATCATTTAATGATCGAAGTTCAAGATAAAGCTTCAATAGATGATTTACGAAATGAGATTATTAAATATATAGATAAAAATTTTGAGGGAAATAAAAGCTTTGTCAAAGTTATAAAATCTTCAGCTTTTTGTTCTGAAAATAATGAAATAATTAGCGACAATTATAAAATCACAAAAGATCAAAAGATTGGTATTATACCCCCTATCGGAGGAGGTTAATGCTTCATACAAAAATAATAGATTCTAAAAAAGAGAAGATAATTACCTCAAATGCTGAGAAATTCATTAAAGACACTAAGTTTGGAGCATCAATTTATTTTTTAGGTACTGTAAGAAATATTAATGATAATAAAAAAGTAACTGGAATTACTTATGACAGTCATGATGAAATGGTAATTAAAAGCTTTGAAGAAATTTATAATGAAGCAGATCAAAAACTAGATATTAAAGATAAAGCTGTATTTATTGAGCATGCCAAGGGATATCTTAGTTTAGGTGATGTAAGTATTATAATTGCAGTTGCTTGTAAGCATCGAGATCAAACATATGTACTTTCAAGATATATAATTGAAGAAATAAAAAAAAGATCTCCGATTTGGAAAAAAGAGCATTATGAAAATGAAGAAAGTGAATGGTTAAAAGGAAATCCTATCTCAGGCACCTAGATTAATATTTCTAGACACATTAGTTTCTATTTCCGCTGGTTTTTTTAAATTTAGATTATTCATGATATCTACATACTCATCAACACTATTGACTTGTAATCTAGGATTTTGTTTTTTTTCTTTTCCAATTGTACTCACTTTTTCACCTTTATAATCATGAGCTGGGTATAGAAGAGTTTCATCTGGTAACTTTAAAAGTTTATTAAATATTGAATTGTAAGCATCCTTTGAACTTCCATTTTGGAAATCTGTTCTTCCAGTCCCATTTATTAACAATGTATCTCCTGAAAACAAATAATTATCCATTAAAAAACTGTAACTATCCGATGTATGGCCTGGTGTATACATTGCTCTAATTTTCAGATCATCTAGTTTTATATATTCATCATCTTCAACTTTTATTTCAACTGATTCAGCAGGAGTATGATGACCCATAATTGTTGAACATTTTGTTATATCTTTAAGTTTTGACGCACCTGTTACATGATCAGCATGAATGTGAGTATCTATTACTTTTACCAATTTGAGCTCTAGATCATTTAACAATTTAATATATTCACCAACATTTTCTATTACAGGATCAATAATCAGTGCCTCTCTCCCTTTGGATGAGGCAATTAAGTATGTATATGTGCTAGATTTCTGGTCAAATACTTGTTTAAAAATCATAACTAAACATTATCATATTACTATGGAAACCACTACATTTGACTGGTCTTGTAAACATACTTGGAAACAAAGTGCAAAAAATACAGCATGGTGTTTACTAGGTTGTTCCATTGGGGATTTTGGAACTATTTTATTTTTTCAGTTAACAAACATACCATTTCCAGTTTTAGCAATAATGATTTTGGCAATTATAAATGGTTTAATAACTAGTATAATTCTTGAGACATTTATTTTAATTAAACAAAATCTAAGTTTAAAAAAGGCTTTTAAAACAGCTTTAGGGATGAGCCTTATTTCCATGATAAGTATGGAAGTTATGATGAATTTAACTGATTATCTTTTAACAGGTGGTGCAATATTAACTTGGTGGGTAATCCCTTTGATGCTTATAGTTGGATTTTTAACACCTTGGCCATATAATTATTGGAGATTAAAAAAATATGGCATCAATTGTCATTAAAAATTGGGATAACAAAACTTGGCTCTCATCTCAAGATTACATAAATCAATTTAATAAATTTTTACTTAAAAATATTAAATTAGATTCCAACTCTATAATTTTAGATATTGGATGTGGTCGAGGAAAAATATTAGGTAATTTAAAATCAAAATTAAAGCTGAGAACAAAACCATTTGGAATAGATATAATAAATCATAAAGACAAAGATAAAAGAATCAATTTTAACAAAACAAATGCTTTAAAATTTTTTAACAAAAACAAACATAAATTTGATCTGATACTTATTAAGCAAACAATTCATTTATTAAATTTAGATGAAATTAAAAGATTATTAAAGATAATAAAAAAAAGATTAACACCGAGGGGAAAAATTTTCATATTTTCTTTAGATACAGATAAAAATGAAATACCTGTTTTTAAGTTAATGAAAAGTAGACTTTCTAAATCTCTTATACGAGATAAAAAAATTTTAGATGTGATTGTTAAATCAAATCCTCAGATAATCAAAAAAAAATTTATTTACAAAGTTAAAATAGCAAAAAAAAAATACTTAAATATGATACAAAATAGGTACATATCTACTTTATTAACTTTTACAAAAGAAGAATTATCAACAGGATTAAGAGAATTAAATTTAAAATATGGGAAAGATATAAGATTTAAAGATAAATTAATTTGTATAATTTTACAAAATTCGTTTAAGTAAATTTTCTTTGAACAAAACTTTGTGCATAATTACAGCTACAACATGTAATGAAATCAAGGCAATAAGTATATAATTTCCCATTATATGAATTTCATAAAAGAGTTCAGCTAAATCAAAGTTATCTTTTATTTCTAAGACAAATATAAATAGATCAAGCATTTCTCCATTGAATAATTTTTTTAAAGCGCCTGAAATAGTGATCAGTAAAATTGATAAATATAAAAATATATGATTTAATTTTGCTATAATTCGTTGTCCAGCAAAAATGTTATTTTGTAAAGCTGGAGTGGGGTTAAAAAGTTTATAAATTAACCTTATTATAGTTAAATAAAAAATACTTAAACCTAAAGTGACGTGAATACTTTCCACTGTAAGTCTTTTTTCGCTAAAATCGAGATCAACCAAATAAAAACCCAAAGGTATTTGCATCAATAAGACTGCGGCACTTAACCAATGAAAAATTTTGGAAATTAAGCCATACTCTGATAAATTATTAGTTAATCTCATATGATATTTAAATATAGCATAAATACTTTGAAATATATTTTCATCACATTATTTATTTTGTCTTTCTCATTTCCTGCATATTCTGAGCTATCTGTAGAGGAAATAATTAAAGGCCGAAAAGCATTATTTAGCAAGAATTATAGCACTGCGAAAAAAGTACAAAACTTAGCTTCTAAAGGTGATTTTGAAAAAGCTAAAAACTTAATGCTTGAAATGAGTGAGAATTATATAATTTTAATTGATTATTTTCCTGAAAATACAAAAGAGGGTTTTAAAACAGAGTCACTGCCAATAATTTGGGAGGAAAAGGAAAATTTTAATAAATTGATGACTAAAGCTTCTACAGACATGGCTGAACTAAGTAAAATTATTGAAGACTCAGATGATATTAAAGGAACACTTGGTAAACTTATGTGGAGTAATTGCAAAGCATGCCACAGCAAGTATAGAAAAGAACATTAATTTTTGAAACTAATGAACAATTCAATTAAGACCGATGATATTATATTCAATTTTTTCAAGCAAATATGTGATGAAAAAGATGATAAAAAATGTGTAGAACTTGGAAATAATTGGATTAATGCTATGGAGACAAATTTAGATAATATGGAAAAAAATTTAGATGAAGCAAATAAAATAAAACATAAAGAAGATATAAAAAGTAATAGAGACCATTTAAATAGTTTAAAAGGAAAAAATGCATCTGAATGGAGAGAGTATGCAACTAAATGTATGGTTGAAATAATGGATAATAAAACTCAATAAATTACTTACTTAATTTCTTTTAATTATTTATAAATAAGAGTATATTAACTTTAAGGGGTGTCTTAACAGACTGAGATTATACCCTCATAACCTGTCCGGTAATTCAGAAAGGGAAAAATGGATAAATCATATTTTATAAATCAAACATCTTCACTATTACTATTAATAATTATTTGTTTAGTATTTGCTATATTAGGAATTTATCACTCAAAAAAATTTCAAGGTATTAACAATTATTTAACAGCAAATAGAAATATTGAATTATTATCACTAACAACAAGTCTTGTTGCATCTGCTTTAGGTGCGTGGATTTTATTTGGTCCTGTTTCTGCTGCTACTTGGGGTGGTATTGGAGCTGTAATTGGTTATGCGCTTGGAACAGCTTTTCCAATGATTTTTTTAATATATTTTGGAAAGAAAATTAGATCAGAATTTCCAAAAGGCTCTTCTTTAATTGAATTCATGAGACGAAAATTTGGAAAAAGTTTATTTAAACTTATTTTAGTAATGACAATTTTTTACATGTTCATTTTTCTTTGTGCAGAAGTAACTGCAATTGCAGTTTTAATTAATTATTTATCAGGCACCGATCTTTGGATTACTGCATCAATAGTGCTTTTGGCCACATTATCTTATACACTTTATGGAGGTCTAAGAGCTTCAATATTTACTGATAATATTCAGATGATTGTGATTGGTTTGCTTTTAATAATTTTAATTTCAATAATTAACTCATCATCAGGAGATAATTTTTCATTCAGTTTTATTAAAGAAAAAAACCCACAACTTGTAAGCTCTTTTTATATTCCAAGTTATACTGCGGGATTAACTTTTTTTATTGCTGTTGCTGCTACAAATTTATTTCATCAAGGAAATTGGCAACGTGTGTATGCAGCTAAAGATTACAAAACTTTAAAATCAGCCTTGATACTTTCTTTTTTTATAATTGTTCCAATAGTTTTTTTGATGGGTTTTATTGGAATGGTGTCATTTTCTATAGATCCTTCAATAAGAGCTGATTTAGGTTTTTTTAAATTGTTATTAAATAATCAAACAGAATTTATATCTTTTATAATTGTTATTCTTGGTTTAGCTTTAACGATTTCAACAGTTGATACATTAGTAAATGCAATCTCAAGTTTGTTTATAGTGGATGGTAAAGCAACTTTTAACTTACATAAAAAGACAGATTATTTAAAAATTTCTAAATATTTTATTGTTTTTTTATCATTAATTGCGTTCAGTATTGCTTCAAAAGGATTTGATATTTTGTATCTATTTTTATTGGCAGATTTATTTTGCTGTGCGTTTGTTTTGACTGTTTTTTATAGTTTTTATAATAAAGTAAATGAAAAAACTGCTTATCTTTCAATTGTAATTGGTTTGATTGGTGGATTCTTAATGTTTCCGTTTCCAGATTTTTCTAAAAGTTTCTTAGTAGGGGTATTAATACCAAAAGATTTATTTTCACCCTTTGTATCTCAATCTTTGTTATTTTTGTCATTTGTTATTGCTACTTTTTTACCAGCAATAATTTTGAAATTAAAAAAAAAAATTTAGATCGAGGATTTCAAAGCATCATAAATAAGTTCTTTAGTTGTCTCACCAATACTTCTGTAAACCTCTTTATTATCTTTAAAAATTAAAAGTGTAGTCTGATATTGTACATTAAAAAAATCTGCTATTTCTTTATTGCTTACATCGAAAGCAAAGTATTCAATATTATCAAAATCTTTTTTTGCTTTCTCTAAAACTTTCATTTGGCTAGCACATGATGTGCAATATTTAATCCAAGAACTTACCACAACAACTTTTCCATCTGATAAAGCTTTATCAAATGCCTCTTTTTTGTAGGTTGTTTCTTTGCTGATTGCTTTAGAGCTAAAAGCCAATACAAAACAAATAAATATTATAAAATTTTTCATACGCCCTGAATTTATGATGAATTTAAATTTATTGTAATACTATAAATTGTCTCTATATATGCCTAACTCTATGTCAAATAACCAAATAAGCATAACTAATTTATCTAAAATTTATGATAATGGATTTGAGGCACTAAAAAAAATAAATCTTAGTATTAAAAAAGGTGAAATTTTTGCAATGCTAGGGCCTAATGGAGCAGGCAAAACCTCTTTAATAAGTATCATATGTGGAATTGTGAAGCCTTCATTTGGCAAAGTTACAGTAGATGGTTATGACATTATTGATAATTATAGAGATACTAGATCTCGAATAGGATTGGTTCCTCAAGAGTTAACTTTAGAGAGTTTTGAAACTGTATTTAATAATGTTTCATATACAAGAGGTTTATATGGCAAAGCACCAAATCCAAAATATATAGAAAAAATCTTAAAAGATCTCAGTTTATGGGACAAGAGAGATCAAAGTCTCAGACAATTGTCAGGTGGTATGAAACGAAGAGTTTTAATTGCAAAAGCTTTATCACATGAACCTACAATCTTATTTTTAGATGAGCCGACAGCTGGTGTTGATGTAGAGTTAAGACAAGATATGTGGAATGTTGTTGAAAGTTTAAGAAAAACAGGTGTTACAATAATTTTGACTACACATTATATAGAAGAGGCCGAAGCTATAGCTGATAGAGTAGGTGTTATTAATCAGGGTGAAATTATAATTGTTGATCAAACAAAAGAATTATTAAAAAAAATGGGACATAAAAAACTAACTGTTGATCTCCAAGAAAAATTGACTGAAATTCCAAAAAGTTTATCAAAGTATAATTTAGATTTAAGAGAAGATAATATGTCATTTGATTACAAATATAATGTTCAAGCAAAACAAACGGGTATTACTAATTTACTTCAAGATTTAAAAGATGCAGGATTAAAATTAAGAGACTTAAAAACAGAGCAAAGTACACTTGAGAAAATATTTGTCGATTTAGTGAAGGAAAACAATGAGATTTAATTTCTTTGCTTTTAAAGCAATCTATCTTCATGAGATGGATAGATTTAGGAGAACATTGGGACAATCTTTGTTTTCTCCTGTCCTTTCTACCTCATTATATTTTATAGTTTTTGGATCAGTCATTGGAGGATACGTTGAAAATATTGATGGAATAAGTTACGGCTCATATATTGTGCCAGGTTTATTAATGCTCACTTTATTAACTCAATCAATAAGTAACACATCATTTGGAATATTTTTTCCAAAATTTAATGGAACTATTTATGAAATTTTAGCAGCACCCATATCGACATTTGAAATTGTGTTTGCTTTTGTTGGTGCAGGGGCTACGAAAACTCTTATTGTGGGGATTGTTATATTCATTACTTCAACTTTTTTTGTCGAAGTAAAAGTAATGTATCCTTTATTGATGATTTTTTTATTAATTCTTGTGGCATTTACCTTTGCATTATTTGGTTTTTTAATTGGTTTAATGAGCTCTAACTTTGAGCAAATGTCAATTATTCCAACATTAGTTATTACTCCAATGGTTTTTCTAGGTGGAAGTTTATATTCACTTGATATGTTGCCACCATTTTGGCAAACAGTGACATATTTTAATCCCGTAGTTTATTTGATTAATGGTTTAAGATTTGCTTTTTATGGAGTTTCTGATTTTAATATTTGGATTAGTATTGCATCAATGGTCATTTTTTTAATAGCTTGTGTATCTGTAGTTTCGATACTACTTAAAAAAGGTTATAATATTAAAGATTAAGCGGAAGCTATTTTTTTCTTTGGGTCGTAAAATGGTTTTTCAACTATTATGCAATTAAATTTTTCCTTATCAGCTACTACTTCTAATTTATTTCCAATGTTTGAATGATTAACCTCTACCATTGCAAGTGCAATATTTTTTTTTAATCTTGGTGAATAAACTGCTGAACTTACTTTACCAATTTTTTTTCCATCTTTTTTAATAGGCCAAAAAGTTGTGTTTGGTCCTTTTAGAGGCTCACATTCTAAAACTAAACCAACTTGTTTTCTTTTTATTCCTTCTTGATGAATCTTTTTAAGAGCTTCTTTACCAATGAAATTAGCTTTCATATCTAAATTAATTAATCTATCGAAACCAAGTTCAAAAGGGTTTGTATGAATATCTGCATCTGCATGATATGAAAGCATACCACCTTCAATTCTTCTTATTGTTGAAGTGTGACCTGGTTGAAGACCATGTTCTTTTCCTGCCTCCATTATTTTTTCATATAATTCATTACCTCTAGAGCCATCTTTTAAATAGATTTCATAGCCAAGTTCACTAGACCACCCAGTTCTTGAGACGATCAAAGGAATTCCATTAAGTTCGTATTCTCTTAACCAATAATATTTTAGGTCTTTAATACTTTCTCCAAATAACTTCATCATGATTTTTCCTGAGGTTGGACCTTGTAATTGTAAAGGAGAAACATCTGGCTCAGAAATATTAACATTAAGACCAGAGTTTACAGCAACACCTTGAGCCCAAAATAAAATGTCACTATCAGCTAAAGACAACCAAAAATGATTTTCTGCTAATCTTAAAAGAACAGGATCGTTTAAAATTCCCCCATCATTATTAACAATTAAAACATATTTACATTGACCAATAGAAAGGCTGGATAGATCTCGAGGTGTTAATAGTTGAACAAATTTATAGGCATCAGGCCCAGTAATTTCTACTTGTCTTTCAACTGCTACATCACAAAGAATTGCTTTTTCAATTAAATTCCAAAAATTTTGTTCAGGATTTCCAAAATCTCTTGGAATATACATGTGATTATAAACAGAAAATCCTGTGGCACCCCATTTAACAGTAGAGTCAAAATATGGTGATTTTCTTATCTGAGTTCCAAAACCAAAGTTTTTGTTAGTCATATGAGCTAGTATCACACAGTTTGTTGTTTATAAAGAAATTAAAAGATGTTTAGGTGACCCAAAAAAAACTGAGTCACCTTTTATCTTTTAAGAGGAAGTTTAAAACTGTTCAGACTCTGTTGAGCCAGCCATCGCTGTTGTAGAACTTTTTCCTGAACTAATAGTATTGGAAACAGCATCAAAATAAGATGTACCAACTTCTCTTTGATGTTTAACACTTGTGTATCCATCTTTTTCTCGAGCAAATTCTTGTTGTTGAATTCTTGAATAAGCAGACATACCCTCTTTTTTGTATTTTTCAGCAAGTTCAAAAATTGCAATATTTTGTGTATGAAATCCGGCAAGAGTAATAAATTGAAATTTATAACCCATCTTACTAATTTCTTGCTGGAAGTTTGCTATTTCTTCATCTGATAGATGTTTTTTCCAATTAAATGAAGGTGAACAATTGTAAGCTAATAATTTTCCTGGAAACTTTTCATGAATAGCATCAGCAAATTTTTTAGCCTCTTCTATATTTGGTGTTGCTGTTTCACACCAAATTAAATCTGAATAAGGAGCATAAGCTAATCCTCTAGATATAGCCTGATCAATTCCGGCTTTAACATAATAAAAACCTTCAGGTGACCTTTCACCAGTTAAAAAAGGTTTATCATTATCATCATGATCATTCGTAATAAGTTTTGCAGCATTAGCATCAGTTCTAGCTAATATAATTAAAGGTACATCTGCTATGTCAGCTGCCAATCTAGCAGCTTTTAAATTTTTAATCATAGTTCCTGTTGGCACTAAGACTTTACCACCCATATGGCCACACTTTTTCTCACTTGCCAACTGATCTTCAAAGTGAACACCTGCAGCTCCTGCTTTAATAAACTTTTTTGCAAGTTCAAAAACATTTAATGGTCCACCAAATCCAGCCTCTCCATCTGCAATTATAGGAAGCATATAATCAACTTTCTTATCTTCACTCATTTCACCATCTTTAAGTTCCATATGTTGAATTTGATCAGCTCTAATTAAAGCATTATTCATTGAGTCAACTAATTTTGGCGCACTATCATAAGGATATAAAGATTGATCTGGATACATTTCACCCGCACTATTTGCATCAGCTGCAACTTGCCATCCACTTAGGTATATTGCTTTTAAACCTGCTTTAGCATGTTGTACTGCATGATTACCTGATAATGATCCAAGAGTGTTAATATAGGGTTCTGAATTTAACAAATTCCATAATTTTGTAGATTGATGTTTACACATAGAATATTCAATTTTAATTGAACCCCTTAGTCTCTCAACTTCTTCTGGTGTATAATCTCTTTTAATTCCTGCAAATCTTTTTAAATTATACGAAATATTTTCTGCGCTCATTGATATCCTGTGCTGTTAATTTTTTAGTAAGAAATGATTAAAATTGAATGAATAAAAATTAGTTTGAGTCGTTTAGAGTCTC
>CACGBI010000006.1 GCA_902571235.1 uncultured Pelagibacteraceae bacterium | reverse complement strand
TTAATGTGCGGAGATATTCTTCCCTCAAAGTTTCTGTTTCCTGATAGAACTGATACTCCATATAAATTTTCATTTTGTATAGCTTCAACTATATTTTCTGCTAGAGGACCAGAATTTCCAATACAAGTTGTGCATCCATAACCTACTAGATTAAATCCTAATTTGTCTAAATATACGTTAAGCCCAGCCTTTTCTAAATAATCAGTTACTACTTGAGAGCCTGGTGCTAAAGATGTTTTAACCCACGGCTTTGTTTCGAGACCAAGTTCAACAGCTTTTTTAGCTAATAATCCAGCTGCAATTAAAACATTAGGGTTTGATGTATTGGTACATGAAGTTATGGCTGCAATTAGTATACTTCCATCTTTTATCTCAAAATCTTTATTTGAAACTTTTGACGATTTGAATTCATCTCTACCCGCAACATCTTTAAAACTTTTATTAAAACTTTGAGATGCTTCTGAGAGTAAAACTTTATCTTGAGGTCTTTTAGGTCCAGAAATTGTTGGAACTATTGATGACATATCTAAAGTTAGTGTATCTGTAAATTCAATTTCATTGCTTGCCCATAATCCTTGGGCTTTTGCGTAATTCTCGACTATTTTAACAGTTTGATTATCTCTTCCTGAAAATTTTAGATATTTTAGTGTCTCCTCATCTATTGGAAAAAAACCACAAGTTGCTCCATATTCAGGAGCCATGTTTGCAATTGTTGCTCTATCAGCTAAAGTAAGGTTTTTTAAACCTTCACCAAAAAACTCTACAAATTTTCCGACAACCCCTCTGTCCCTTAACATTTTTACAACTGTTAAAACTAAATCTGTTGCTGTAGTACCCTCCGGCATTTTGTTTTTAACTTCGAAACCAATAACCTCTGGTATTAACATTGAAATTGGCTGACCAAGCATTCCAGCTTCAGCTTCAATTCCTCCAACACCCCAACCTAGAACTGATAATCCATTAACCATTGTAGTATGACTGTCTGTTCCAACTAGCGTATCTGGAAAAATATATGTTTCATCTTTGACCTTCTCGGACCAAACAACTTTAGATAAATATTCTAAATTGACTTGATGACAAATCCCAGTTCCTGGAGGAACAATTCTAAAATTATCAAATGCATTTTGACCCCATTTTAAAAAGGAATATCTTTCTCCATTTCTTTTAAATTCTATTTCTACATTCTTATCAAAAGAATCTGATTTAGCTGACTGATCTACTTGAACTGAATGATCAATAACTAAATCAACTGCAGATAACGGATTAATTGTATTAGGATCTTTATCTTTTTCTTTAACAGCTTCTCTCATTGCAGCTAAATCTGCAACAGCTGGTATCCCAGTATAATCCTGAAGTAATACCCTTGCTGGTCTATATGCAATTTCCGTATTTGATTTTTTTGATTTAAGCCAATCTTTTATAGCTATAATTTGTTTTTTATTTACAGTTAAATCATCCTCATACCTAAGTAAGTTTTCTAACAAAACTTTGAGTGATTTTGGAAGTTTTGAAACTCCATCCAAACCATTTTTTTCCGCCTCAGGAATTGAGTAGTATGTATATTCTTGATTATTAATAGTAATTTTACCCTTAGAATTAAATGAATTTTTTAAACCTGGTTTCATATTGTTATATATAAAATGTAATTATGCTCAAAAGAAGAAGCATTGACATAGCATAATTAAAGTACTTAATAAATTTATCATTTGTCGCAAATTTCCTTAAAAATTTACCGACAAAAGTCCATAATGTAATGCTTGTGATGGAAAATAAGAAAGCAAGTATAACTATTTGAGTCGCATGATTAATATAATTTTCACCTAATTCTACGTAAGTAGATACTACAATAATTGCTACTGTAACACCTTTGGGATTAAGATATTGAAATAAGAAAGTTTCTATAAACTTAACTGGACTCTCTTTTTTTTGTTTCATTTGATGCCTCTGAAAAAGCAATTTTATAAGCTAAATAAATCAAAAATAATGTACCAAGATATCTCATCACAACTTGGATAATTGGAAACAACTTAAAAATATTAATTAAACCTATAGATAAAAATAGAACTAAGGAAGTAAAACCTAAAGTCACCCCAAGAATGTGTGGAATAGTTTTTGTAATTCCAAAATTAAATCCAGAGTATGATGCAACAACATTATTAGGTCCAGGAGTATATGCTGTAACAAACCAAAATAATGCTATTGAAAATATTTCAGGATGCATAATTATGCGATTGGTAAACCATTAATAGATTTATGGGATGGATGTACCAAAATAACCTTCCCATCTTTATCAATTGATCCTAAAATTAATACTTGTGAAACAACCCCAGCAATATTTTTTTCTGGAAAATTACATACACCGATCACTTGTTTTCCTTTGAG
The DNA here is from genome assembly GCA_902571235.1 of uncultured Pelagibacteraceae bacterium. Lineage (GTDB taxonomy): Bacteria > Pseudomonadota > Alphaproteobacteria > Pelagibacterales > Pelagibacteraceae > Pelagibacter. The sequence continues at coordinate 55,326 of CACGBI010000006.1, read as the reverse complement.
ATTTTCCTCATTATAATAATGGGTAATCTGAGCTGATGATTGTTTCACCCCTATTTCAGGGCCAAAATCGACCTCAACAACTAACGACGGTTTCCTGGCTTTTTCATTTTTCTTAACAGAAATAACAGTTCCAACTCTAATATCAACTTTATCAAAATCATCATAGGTTATTTGTGGTTTCATAATTATAATATATATTTAATTAAAAAATGACTATAGAAGATAATTTGTATGAAAAATCAATAAAGATTTTGACTGATCTTATTGCTTTTAAAACTGTTTCTGGCCAAGATAACAGTGAACTCATTAATTATTGTGAAAAAATACTTAATGACTTAAAAATTGAAACTTTCAAAGTCTTTGATGAAAATAAAATAAGAGTCAATTTATTTGGAACGCTTAAAGCAAAAAAATCTAATGGAAAAAAACCAATTATACTATCAGGTCATACTGATGTAGTTCCTGTCTCTAAAGGTTGGAGCTCAGATCCTTTCACTGCAACTATTAAAGATAATAAATTATTTGGCAGAGGTTCTTGTGACATGAAAGGTTTTATAGCTTGTACCCTCGCTTACGCAAAAATCTTTAAAGAAACTGATTTAGATAGAGATATTCATTTTTGTTATACTTTTGATGAAGAAACAGCATGTATTGGCGCACCATTATTAATTAAAGAATTAAAAAAAAGAAATATAAAAAACGGAATTTGTATAATTGGTGAACCTACAAATATGAAAATAATTGATGGTCATAAAGGAATGAACGAATATACAATTCATTTTGGTGGTTTAGCTGGACATAGTTCAAAACCGCACAAAGGTGTAAATGCTATTGAATATGCATCAAGATATGTGAATAAACTTTTAGAAATTAGAAAAGAGTTAATTAAACGAGCTCCAAAGGATTGTATTTTTGACCCTCCACATTCTACGCTTTCTATTGGGGGAATTTCTGGTGGAATTGCACACAATGTTATTGCAGATAAATGTAAAGTTGAATGGGAAACACGTCCTGTAAATAAATCTGATGCCGATTTTGTAACAAATGAAATAGATAAATTTGTTGATGAGGAATTATTGCCAAATATGAAAAAAATTTTTCCAGACTCTTTTATTAAAAAAGAAATTATTGGAGAAGTAATTGGATTTGAAAAATTAGATGAGTCTGAGGCTTGTGAATTTGTAACAAGTATTACAGGTGATAATTCAAGAGAGGTTGTGTCTTTTGGAACAGAAGCAGGTTTGTTTCAAGAAATTGGAATTAGTACTGTTGTTTGTGGCCCAGGCTCTATTGAACAAGCTCATAAAATTGATGAATTTATAGAGCTCAATGAGATTAAAAAATGTCTTAAATTTTTGGATGGTGTTAGACAAAAATCTTTATTGAATTAATTACTCCAACCACCAACAGCTTTTACTTCTAAAAACTCGTCTAAACCATGTTGACCAGCTTCACGACCTATACCTGAATGTTTAAATCCTCCAAAAGGCGCATCAACAGCAATACCAGCGCCATTCACGTCAACCATTCCAGATCTTACTCTTCTTGAAACTCTTTTAACTTTTTCTGGGTCTTGAGTTTGAATATAATTAGTCAATCCATAAGGAGTGTCGTTTGCAATTCTAATTGCTTCATCTTCATTTTCAAAAGGTATAACTGATAAAACTGGACCAAAAATTTCAGTCCTTGCAATATCCATATTATTATTTACGTCTGCGAAGACAGTAGGTTTTACAAAATATCCTTTTTCTAACCCTTTAGGTTTACCAGGACCTCCTGCGATTAGTTTTGCACCCTCGTCTATACCTTTTTTAATTAAGGTTTGTATTTTATTATATTGAGTTTCAGAAATTACAGGTCCAATGTGCTCCCCTTCTTTTCTAGGATCGCCTACCTCAAAATTTTCTGTATATTTTTTTAATCTTTCAACAGCTTCTTTATACATTGATTTTTCAACAAGCATTCTAGTTGGAGCGTTACATGATTGTCCTGAATTTCTAAAACATCTTAATGCTCCTCTCTCAATAGCTTCAGGATCAGCATCTTTAAAAATTATATTTGCACCTTTGCCTCCTAATTCTAAACTTACTCTTTTAAAATCTTTTGCAGCGTTTTGTGAAATTAAAGCTCCTGCTCTTGTTGAGCCAGTAAATGAAATCATATTTACATCAGGATGGCTAGTTAAAGCATCCCCAGTTATAGCTCCATCTCCATTTACTAAATTAAATACCCCAGCTGGAAATTTAGTTTCATCAATAAGCTCTGCTAAAATCATTGATGATAAAGGGGCAAGTTCAGATGGTTTTAAAACCATTGTACAGCCAGCTGCTAATGCTGGCATTACTTTTAAACAAACTTGATTCATTGGCCAATTCCAAGGAGTAATTAGAGCGCACACTCCCTTAGGTTCATAAATTAATCTTTGATTAGGAGCATGCTCTCCCAAAGGTTTTTCAAATTCGAAATTTTTTAAATATTTTATAAAAGATTTTAAATGTGCAGCTCCAGTACCAGCTTGTAACTTTGTTGCAAAATCTTTTGGGGCACCCATTTCAGTAGTAATTGCATCCGCAATATCTGCCCATCTCTTTTTATAATTTTCATAGAGTTTCTCTAATAGTTTTATTCTTTCTTCTTTTGTTGAAAATGACCAAGAGCTGTATGCTTTTTTTGCTGAACTAACTGCAAAGTCAACATCTTCCTTATTTCCTAAAGATATGACAGCGCAATTTTCTTCTGTTGCTGGGTTTATAACTTTGATCTCTTCTTTACTTTTTGATGCAACCCATTTTCCATCAATATAAAAATTTTTTTTATTTTCCATACAAGACTCCTAACCTTTCCTTATTTTTTTGCAAATAAATTTGTTAGTTCGTATACAATTGTAGCAGCAGCGAGAGAAGTGACTTCTGCGTGATCATATGCTGGTGAAACCTCAACCACATCAGCAGAAATAAGATTTAGACCTGAAAGCCCTCTAATAACATTAACCATTTCTCTTGTAGTCATTCCAGCAATTTCAGGGGTACCTGTACCAGGAGCAAAAGCAGGATCTAACACATCTATATCAATAGATAAGTATAAAGGATTATTACCTACTCTTTTTTTAATTCTTTCAGCAATTTTATCAGTACCTTGAGTTTGAAATTCATCACAGTGAATTATTTTAAATCCAAAACTTTCATCATTTTTTATATCATCTCTACTATACAAAGGTCCTCTTATTCCAACATGCATTGAAGCATCGTCTAAAAATAAATTCTCTTCTCTAGCTCTTCTAAACGGAGTTCCGTGTGTATAAGGGGCTCCAAAATAAGTATCCCAAGTATCTAAATGAGCATCAAAATGAACTAATGCTACTGGTCCATTGTTAATTTTGTTAATTGCCTTTAATAAAGGAAAAGCAATCGTATGATCACCTCCTAGACTTATAATTCCACCTACTTTATTGAGCAATTCTTCTGCACCTACTTCAATTTGCTTAATTGCTTCATCTATATTAAATGGGTTGCAAGTAATATCTCCGGCATCAGCCACTTGTTGAACTTTAAAGGGCTCTACATCATAGCTTGGATGATAATTTGTTCTTAAATGTCGTGAAGCTTGTCTAATACTTTGAGGGCCAAATCTTGCTCCTGGTCTATAACTTGTGCCAGCATCAAATGGTATCCCAACTATAGCAACATCGCAACTTTCAACATCTCTTAATTCAGGTAATCTTGCAAATGTTGATGGTCCAGCAAACCTTGGTACTTTAGTTCCACTTACTGGCTGGATTGGATCTTTATTTCTTTTTTTTTTCACAGTAAAATTGTATCACATTCTTTTAAATTGGAATATCTTCTATATGTAAATTTATGAACTTAATTAGATTAATTTTATTATCTTTATTTATCTTTACTCAAGCACAAGCTGATACAATTTATAACTTGATAAAGATTCCTAATCTTGAAGTTTATGAGATAAATACTTCAAATAAACTTAGATATGTTTACGCTAAACAACCATTCACGATAGGTGTAGATAACAATATTAATTGTTTTAACTCAGAAAAAAATTTTCTAGATAAAAAATATAAGATTATTAAAAAAAATTTAGATAGATATGATCAGAAATTTCTAAGAAAAATAAATCTAAAATACATTGTTCTTTGTGAAGATTTATCCATATCAAAAATTAAAACTGCTGGTATCCCAGATAATGTAATGAAAACTTTAATTCTAGACTTAAAATTTAATGAAAGTTATTTTGAAAGAGTAATTCATCACGAAGTATTTCACATAATAAATGACAGCTATAAAGAATTATTTGATGAAAAAATATGGTCAAATTTTAATGTTGAAAATTTTAAATATGCAGAATGTTCTACATGTACCAATAAAATAGGATTGGATACTTATAAAAAGACTGATGGGTTTTTCACTGAGTATTCTAGGTCGACAGCTTCGGAGGATATGGCTGAAGTTTTCTCTCATTTAATGATTGATTCAGATTTAAGTAATATTGATCCTATTTTAAATAAAAAGATTCAATTTATTAAAAATAATTTATTAAAAATTGATAAAGATTTTATTTTATGATTGAAAAAGTTAAAGCATCTAGATCTGAAATAGTAATTCTTATTTTTGTCATTACTTTAGCAATTTTTTCGTTAGGTTCTTTTCTTCTAATAAAAGATAAATGCTTATTTGTTAAAGATTATGATCCTAATAAAATTAAATTTGATAATCCTGCTAACATAGCCATATTAAATGTGCCTTGTGGAAATGTTATAATTCAACTTTATCCTGAGATTTCTCCTAATGGAGTAAAAAGATTTATAACTCTGGTAAAATCTAGAGCTTATGATGATGTTGCTTTTCATAGAGTAATTAAAGATACACTTGTTCAGGCTGGAGATTTAGAATTTGGAAAAAGAGAGAATATAGATTATGGAAAAATTGGAACAGGAAAATCAGGATTAGGAACTATCAATTCTGAAGTAGATACACCCTTTGATTTTGACAAAGGCACTGTTGCTTTAGCTAGAACGCAAAAATATAATACCGAAGATAGTCAGTTCTTTATTGTGCTGAGAGATGAGCCTTTGTATGAAACTGAATATACTCCTATTGGAAAAGTAATTTATGGCTTAAAAGCTTTAGAAAAAATTAAATATCTAGACAAGTCACAATATGTATTAAGACCTGACTTTATAAATTCAATTAGGATGTTAATTAACTAAAGGTTTACCAGTAGCTAAAGTATGCTTTATTCTATCTTGGGTTTTTTGAGTTTCAATTAATCTCATAAAAGCATCTAGTTCTAATTTAAATAAATCATCTTCTGATAAAGTTTTATCAATTGAGGTATCTCCTCCGCTTAAGACATGTGCTAATTCTTTTGCGACTACAACACCATGATCTAAAATAACTTTATCATTATAAAGTTTATCTAAAATTTTATCCATTTCCCCTCTTACAGCCTTGCCTGGTAGTTTAAATTTAAATTCATTTGGTGCTTTAAAACTTTTGTTTTCCATGAGAATTTTTTTAGAAACTTCTAATAAACTATTTCTATTCATTATTTTCTTATCCTCTGGTCTCAAATATTTCATTGGTTCTGCCTCAACTGGAGAGGTGGCTGTTTTACCATAACCAATGATGTCAAAAACTTTTAAAGGTGCGTAATTTGGATCTGCCTTTGCCTCTTCAGTGCTTAACCATCTTGCTAACATTTCTTTGCAACCACCACCAGCTGGAATTAATCCAACAATAGTCTCAACTAATCCAACGACAATGTTGGTATGTGATGCAACAAAATTACTTTGTACCATAACTTCAAATCCACCACCTAAAGTTAATCCTGATGGAGCTGAAATAACTGGATGTTTTGAATATTTTAGATGTTTACATGTTTCTTGAAAATATTTGATAAATTTTTCAATTGATTTGAAATCCTTTTTATCAGCAAACTGCATTGTATAGGTTAAGTTTACTCCAGCAGAAAACTGCATACTTTCATTTATTATAATTAAAGGTTTGTCAGTAGCTTTTTTTAAAGCATCCATTGAATCATAATCCAATGCATTGGCTTTAGTAGTAAATTCAACAATGTTATAATCATTAAACCTATAAATTTTTGCAGAGTCGTTTCCATCTAGGCTAGATGCTGTTTTCTTAACTTTTCCTAAAGTTTCTATGTTCGTATATTTCTGTCTCTCACCATAAAAATCTTCATTTTTAGTTTTTGATAAATTTTCTAAAAAATTATTTCCTGCAAAATCATCAACTCTATTAAAGAAATCTTTTACACCTATTTCTTCAAGCATCTCAAAAGGTCCTTTGGCCCAGTTAAAACCTAGTCTCATTGCCTCATCTATATCATTAAATTCTTTAGTAATATTTGGAACTAGCGAAGAAGCATATTTGATTATTTTAGATAAAACTGACCAAGCATATTCACCATACTTATCTTTTCTATTTATTAATTTCTTTAGATCCACTTTATCCGATTTAACATCAATCTTTTTGCTAGGAGAGTAGTCTCCAGTTTCAAGATTGATAGCTTCCATGATTTTACTGGCTCCGGTTTTGTTCATTCGATAAAAACCGCCTTTACCTTTTCTTCCTGTATAACCTGTCTCAATTAGTTTTTTTACTAATGGAATTTCTTTTGCTACTTCATGAAACTCATCTGTTTCTGGTAATTCTTTAATAAAGCTTTTCAAAACATCAGCCATTAAATCAATGCCAATTAAATCATACAATCCAAATACACCTGTTTTAGGAATACCCATCGGTCTTCCAAAAATTGCATCTGCTTCTTCAACAGAAAGCTTCATCTTAAAAGCTTCAGTCATTGCAACTTGCATTGCATAAACACCAACTCTGTTTCCTAAAAAACCAGGAGTATCATTGCAAACAATTGCCCCCTTACCTAGTTCAATTTCACAAAATTCTTTTAGCTGATTAATTTTATTTAGATCATTATTTTCATTTTTAACGATTTCTAATAATCCCATATATCTCACTGGATTAAAAAAATGCGTTATACAAAAATCTTTTTTTTCGACATCTGATAAATGTTCAGACAAAACTTTAATTGGAATTGAAGATGTATTTGATGAAACTATTGCGCCATCTTTTCTTACTTTAAAAATTTTTTCGTAAATTTCATGTTTAATATCAATTCTCTCAACTACTGCCTCTACAATCCAATCAGCTTCTTTTACGACATCAAAATTGTCTGAAATATTTCCAACTTTAATATTATTTATTTTGGATTTATCAATTAATAGAGGGGGTCGTGATTTATGAATTCTTTCTCTGGCTTTTTCACTGATTTCTGTTTTTAAATCAAGCAGCGTAACAGGTACATTGGCATTACATAAGTGAGCTGCAATACCGCTTCCCATTGTTCCTGAGCCAATTACCACTACACTTTTAATCTTCATGAAATTTTATTTACTATCGATTAATTCCTCTGAGTCTCTCAGATCTTCTTCTTAAGAGTTCAGCTGTAACCAATATTAAAGTAGATAAAATAATTAAACAAGTAGCAACCGCAAGAATTGTTGGACTTAATTGTTCTCTTAAACCTGTCCACATTTGAATTGGTATAGTTGTATTTTCAAGTCCTGCTAAAAATAAAACAACTACAACTTCATCAAATGATGTTACGAATGCAAATAACCCACCAGAAATTACACCAGGTAAAATTAATGGTAACGTAATTTTCATAAAAGTATTTACAGGATTACTTCCAAGGCTTGCCGCAGCTCTTGTTACACTATGATCAAACCCAGATAAAGTAGCAGTAACGGTAATTACAACAAATGGTGTCCCTAAAATTATATGCGCTAAAACTATACCAGTATGAGTAGCTGCTAAACCAGCTTTAGCCATAAAAAAGAATATTGCTACACCTGAAATAATCAAAGGAACAATCATAGGAGAGATCAATACAGCCATAATTATACCCTTGTAAGGCATATGTCTGCTGCTCAATCCTAACGCAGCAACTGTGCCAAGTATTACAGAACCTATTGTTGCAAAAATTGCAATTATAAAACTATTCTTTGCAGCTAACCCCCATGGATTTTTCGTTCCATAAATCATATCTTTATACCATCTTAATGAGAAAGCATCTGGATCAAGTCTTTTCATTCCATCAGAAAAACTTAAAAACTCTTCAGCATTAAAGGATAATGGAAATATTACAAATAACGGTGCAATTAAAAAAAAGAAAACTGCTCCACAAATAGTTAAGTAAAAATAGTGCCAAATTCTATAATGAAGTTCTGTATGTTTTGGTAAAGCCATTATATTTATCCTAATTTAATATTATCTATTCCAACTATTTTATTGTAGATCCAGTAAATCACTAACACTCCACTTAACAACATTAAGCCCATCGCTGATGCAAAACTCCAATCGAGTGTGCTCTTCATATGAAATGCTATTTGATTACTAATTAAAGTACCAGAAGCACCTCCAACTAATGCTGGGGTGATATAATAGCCAATCGCTAATATAAAGCATAACAAACAACCAGCTCCAATTCCTGGGATTGTTAAAGGAAAATAAACCTTCCAGAAAGCCACAATTGGCGTTCCACCTAATGATTTTCCAGCTCTCATTAAACTTGGTGAAATAGTTTTCATAACGCTGTAGAGAGGTAAAACCATAAAGGGCAGCAAAATTTGTGTCATAGCTACATATGTTCCGGTTTTATTATACATCATCTCTGGTCTAGCATCGTCAGCAACTAAACCTATTCCAACAAAGAAATCATTTACGACTCCTTGTTGTTGTAACAAGATCATCCAACTGGCGGTTCTAACAAGTAAAGATGTCCAAAACGGAAGTAAGACACAGATCATTAGCAAGTTACTGTACTTCATAGGTAAAGTAGCTAACAAATGAGCTATTGGATAGGCCATCAAAAAACAAAATAATGTTACAAAAAATGCAATTTCCAAAGTTCTTAGCCATAAAATTCTATGAATTCTTCTGTCTTCTTCAACACTAACTATATCCCCGTTTTCATTCTTATACATATCCATACCTTTTAGGTATTTTTGACCTGTAAATGCTGGAGCTCTTCTTTTGATTGCTTTCCAGTATTCAACATCCGCCCATCTTTTATGAACGGCCATTATTTGTTCTTTATAATTTCCCTCTTCAAAGGATTTGGATTTTCTTCTTAATTTTTTAATAATACTTTTGAAACCATTTTTTGTATAATTAAGTTGTGTTGATAATTTACCTTCACGTTTTTCATCGACTAACTTTCTAAAATCTAAGTAAAAAGCCTCAAAAACTTCTTCCTCAGGTAATTCTTTTCCATCCCATGTTTCCATTGCTTTAAAAGTTTTAGGAAGCATTTCAGTTACCATCTTATCGTCAACACTTCTCATCAACATGTCTCCAATTGGAAATACATATGTGATAATCAAAAAAAATAATAAAGGAGCGACGAGCAAGAAAGCTTTAATCTTATTTCTTCTTTCAGCTTTCTTAAGACTAACCTCTAAAGGAATTCCGTCAGTTGTTAAAATTTGTTTTGTTTCTGAGCTCATAATAAAAAAGGGCGGTTATTAAATAACCGCCCTTAAATTATAATATATAATTAAGTTTAATAAAACTTAAATTATAGACCAGCTTTCATAGCTTCCCACTTCTCACCAAGCTCTGTTCCATTGTCAGCCCAGAAAATTGGGTCAACTAAGAAATAGTTTTTAGTGTTTTGTGGTGCTGTTGGCATTTGTGGTACCATGTTAGTCTTACCATCTTTATACCAAGGCTCACCTGCTTCCATCACCGCGATAGATGATTTTCTCCAAGGAGCGTATGCAATGTATTTTGCACTTCCAGCTAACATCTCTGTACTAGTCATCATAGCTAAAGCTTTTTTGGCCATACCGTTAGCATCATTTGGTCCACCCTTAACTTGTACGAAGTACTCGTAGTCAAGACCTTGTCCATCCCATACTTGTTTGATTGGTGCACCTTCTCCAACTTCTGCATTGAAGAATCTACCATTCCAACCTGTAGCCATTACAACTTCACCTGAAACTAATAATTCTGGTGGTTGAGCACCTGCAGACCAAAATACACATCCACCTTTTGGATCTGTACATAATTCTTTGATCTTATCCATAGCTCTTTGAACACCTTTTTCAGTGTTTAAAGCTTCATAGATTTTTGCTCCACCTTTACCTGGTTTAATACCATCTGCAGCTAACGCGATCTCTAAGTTAGTTAAAGCGCTTTTGTAGATAGCTCTTTTTCCAGGGAATTTTTTAGTGTTAAAGAAATCTTTAATAGTCTTTGGAGTACCTTTAACGTTATTTACGTTATAAGCATAGTTCCAAGAATATAAGATATTTCCTACAGCACATTTACTTGGCATTGAAGTAAAGAAGTCTTTACTTGCAGGAGTTCCATCTGGTGCTGGTGGAAAGTCTTTGTCAAAATCAAATTCAACAAATAATCCTTCATCACAACCATTAATAGTGTCCATAGCAAATACGTCGATTATATCCCACGTAATTTTGCCAGCCTCTTTTTGTGCTTTGATTTCAGATAATCCACCTGAATAGTCAACCCAGTTAATTGTAATACCAAGTTTTTTACCAGTAGGATCACCATAACCTAACTTTTGAGACTCTGTGTAAGCTCCACCCCATGACACCGCTGTTACAGCAAATGCAGAAGTAGTTACAGAGATAGCAAAAGAAATGGCTAGTAATAATTTACTAATTTTTTTCATTATTCTCCTTCGTTTAAACGTTTTTTTAAAAATATGATTACAGCAAGATAGGTACTGAGAGTCAACAGCCCATTTTTGTGAATTTTATGATTATTTAACAGCTATTATTTTGGATCTAGAGCTCTAGCATCGTCACTATTCCATCCAATTTTGATATCTTTACCTAGCTTGATATCCATATTGGCTGAACTATTTGGAACTTTAAGAATAAATTGATTGTTACCTAAAAGATTTATTCTAACTCTTGTATGATCCCCGTGATAAATCACTTCTTCAATCTTTCCTGAATGAATATTGTCCATTTTATCACTTGGATTAATTAATGCTCTTTCAGGTCTTAAAGAAATTTTTGTTTTTTCACCTTTTCCTTTAACTGAAATAGGGTTTGCTAATATTTCAGCATTAGCTATCTTTACTTTACATTTTCCTCCTGAAATATCCGAAACTTCTCCTGCGAAGGTATTATTTTCTCCGATGAATTCTGCAACAAAAGAGTTTACTGGTTTCTCGTAAAGTTCATCAGGACTTGAAAGTTGTTGTACTTTTCCATCATTAAATACTGCAATTCTATTTGACATTGTTAGAGCTTCACTTTGGTCGTGAGTAACATAAACAACTGTTACACCAATACTTTCGTGAATATGTTTGATTTCATACTGCATACTCTCTCTTAAATTTTTATCTAAGGCACCTAAAGGTTCATCCATTAAAACTAGTTGAGGATCAAATACAAGAGATCTTGCAACTGCTACCCTTTGTTGTTGCCCTCCTGATAACTGACCTGGCATTCTATCTGCAAAACCTTGTAATGATACCATCGATAAAGCTTTATCAATTTTCTTATCTGCCTCATCTTTTGGAATTTTTCTTACTCTTAAAGGAAAAGCTAAATTTTCATAAACAGTCATGTGTGGAAATAAAGCATAGTTTTGAAATACCATTCCAATACCTCTCTTATGAGGAGGAATACTTGATATTGCTTTTCCATTTAAATAAATTTCACCATGGGTCGGTGTTTCAAATCCAGCTAACATCATTAAGCAGGTTGTTTTACCAGATCCAGATGGTCCTAACATAGTTACAAACTCACCCTCTTCAATATCTAGTTGAAGGTCTTTTACGACCAGAGTTTTACCATCGTAACTTTTATCTACTTTATCAAATTTGACGAATTCTTTATTCATTGAAATAATTTCATGAATTTAAAACATTTGTGGCAATAAATATCAACCCTTAATAACTAGCTTTTAATATGAAGTTCTTTAGAAAAATTACAAAATAATTCTGATCCTTCTTCTGTTACTCTTATAGCTTCTGAAGCCTCTACTCCCCAATTTCCAAATTGCATTACTGCAATCATATGAAAAGTAACGTTAGGTTGTAATTCTGTCATATCACCTTTAGAAATATTTAAAGTATGTTCTCCCCAATCTGGTGGATAACCAATGCCAATCGAGTATCCAGTTCTTGAAGTTTTTTCAATTCCATATTTGTCTAATATTTTCCAAAATGCTTGAGCAACATCATCTGCAGTATTGCCTGGTTTTACTTGATCAATACCAGCTTGAAGTGCCTCGTTTGTTTTCTTCATTGTCTCGATTTTCTTTTGATCTGGTTTACCAAGTAAAACTGTTCTAGCCATCGGACAATGATATTTTTTATTAACTCCTGATAATTCAATAATTGTAGCTTCTCCCTCCACAAATTTGTCTTCTGACCAAGTTAAATGTGAAGCCGATGTACCTTTTCCTGTTGGTATCATTGGAACTATAGATGAATAATCACCTCCAAATTCAGGTGTTCCTTTTATTAAAGTGGTATAAATTTCTGAAACTGCATCACATTGTCTTACACCAGGGCTAATAGCATCAAAAGCTTTCTTCATTCCTAATTCAGTAATTTGAGCTGCTGCTTTCATAAATTTTATTTCTGTATCTGATTTAACAACTCTCACCCAATTAACTAATCTTTCACAATCTAAAACTCTTGCGTTAGGCAAACCTTGTTTTATTTTTTCATAACAATAAGCTGTGAAATAATGGCTATCCATTTCTAGTCCTATAGAAAGTTTGTCCCACTTTCTCTCTTTAATAAGATCTACAAGTGCGTCATAAGGATGTAGTGGCCAAGTATGAATATATTTCTCATGATACTTAATTATATTTTCATCCTTAAGATAAGTTTTAATATATGCACCACCTGCATCTTGATTTCTAACAAAACAAATCGGTTCATCAGCATTAACGTGCACTATTACACATTGAGCATAATAAAATGACCAAGCATCGTAACCAGTTAAATAATTCATGTTAGACGGGTCTTGTGAAATTAAAAGTTCAATACCTTTTTTTTGCATTGAAGCTTGAACTTTTTTTAATCTTGATTTGTATTCTTCATTAGTAAAATTCATAATTTAATTATTAAATAATTCACCAAAACCTTCAACTTTATTATTATAATTAATTTCTTTAAGAGTATCCCAAATTAAAGTTTGGTTACTTGATAAAACAACTTTGCTAATTTTTTTTTCTAATTCAGCAATTACTGAGAGTACTGGTAATGCAGTGCAAGAAACAAATAGAGCATCGCTTTTAGTTAAGTCTATTTTTGTAAGTGTATCAAATATATGTTGAGGATCAACTTTACCGATGTCAAGATCAGAGGCTATGTCAAAATACGAAAGTTCATCAATTTCTATATTTTCTTTTTTAAAATAATTAATTACTGATTGATTTATTTCATCAGTATAAGGAGTAAAAATTGATAATTTTTTTATCTTTAGAGTTTTTAATGCATTTATTGCTGATGTTATTGGAGTTGTTACTTTAGTATTTGGTTTTGCTGAGTTTACTTTCTCAAAAATTGATTTATACCCTGCAGCAATTGTTCCTGAGGTACATCCATAAGCAACACAGTCCAATTTTTGATCTGGTAAAATTTCCTTGGTAACATTTGGAATATCATCTGCCATTTTTTTTAATGTTTCATTTGTTAAAGGATTGTAGCATTTAATTCTGTTGCAGTATAAATCTATGTCCTTACCATAAATTACATTATTAAAATCTTTTTCGATTCTAAAATCACTAGCTAGTGTAATTAACCCTACCCTTGGATTATGATTTTTTAGATATTTTGGTTCTATCTTAGTTAATTTCATTTAAAGCTTGATTAAATATATATTGATTAAATAGTCTAGTTAAATTACAGTCTTAATTGAGCGATACATAACTCGTCGATATTTACAAAATACGAAAGTGGGATCAATCGTCTTAGATTTAATTATTTAAGGAGGTTCGAATGAAATTTGGTTACTTTTGCAATACCACAAACTGGGATCACAAACCCTATCAACAATTATTAGATGAAACAAAAGAGATCACTACTTATTGTGATGCAAATAATTGGAACTCCATATGGTATACTGAACATCACTTTAATCATGAAGGAATGGAGTCTTGCACAAACCCTTTAATGATGGGTGTTGATGCAGCTGCGAGAACTAAACAAATTAGAATAGGACAAGCTTGTAATGTTATCACTTTCCATAACCCAATAAGATTAGCAGAAGACATTGCCTTATTAGATCAATTATCAAATGGAAGAGTTGAAGTTGGAATTGGTAGAGGTATTTATGGAAGGGAAGCAATTAATATGAATAAAGAGGCTGACCTTAAAGATCAGGCTAAAAACTTTAGATTATTTGATGAAACATTAACTATAATGAAAAAAGCTTGGACTGAAGAATTTTTTAGTCACAAAGGTGAATTTTATACTTACCCATCACCAAATTTTGTTTGGCAACATGATATGAGTCCACCCAGTGAAAAATTTTTAGATACAAAAACAAATGAAATTAAAAAGATAAGTATTGTTCCAAAACCAAAACAAGCGCCTCATCCTCCAATTTGGCAGGTAGTAGATGGTGCAAGATCAATTGAATGGGCTGCTCAAAATGGTTTGAATACTATAATGTGGATTCCAACTGTCAAAGCTTTAAAGAAAAGATTTGAGATATATAGAGATGCAAAATCTAAAGCTGAAAATAGAGATGTTCCATTAGGAGAAGGAATTTCTTTAGTCAGAGATATGTTTGTTGCAGAAACTATGGAAGAAGCAGAAAAATTAGCTGGTGAACATATAATAAATTATATGAGATGGGTTTGTCACTGGAGAGGATTAGGAAATCATATGGATCCAGGTGAAGAATTACCAGAGACAAAACATAAATTAGACCTTTTAAATTATGATTTCTTACATAAAAGAAATTTATTATTTGGTACACCTGAGTATGTTGTAAATAAAATTAATGAATTAAAGTCTGAATTGAATTTACAAAACTTGCAAGTCTGGTCAAACTTCCCGGGTATTGACCATAAAGCTTGTATGAGAAGTATAAAACTGTTTAATGATGAAGTGATACCTAAAATTAATTTTGATAACGACAATATAGAGAAAGCTAGTTAGTGAAACTTGAATTGCGGAAGTTTACAAAGTTCGTTGATAAAACTTTTATTGAAGGTGGTAAAGAAGCTAAAGAACCAGTTTTATTAGTTTCAGTAGCAGCTGTGTTTAAAAATCCTTGGTCTGGTAAAGGATTTGTTGAAGACTTAAAACCAATTATTTTAGATTTGGCACCTAAGCTTGGTGATATTTTAGTTCCAGAATTAATAAAAGAAATTGGATCACCTGAAAAAATTTTAGCTTATGGAAAAGCTGGGACTGTAGGATTGAATGGTGAAATAGAACATGCGTCAGCCTTTATTCATACTTTAAGATTTGGTAATAAATTTAGAGATGCTGTTGGTGGTACTTCATATTTAAGTTTTACAAACACAAGAGGTCCAGCAGGATCTAAAATATCCATCCCTATGATGCATAAAACGGACTCTGGTTTAAGACCTTATTATTTAACTCATGAATTTACTATTCATGATGCTCCGTTTGATGATGAAATCGTAATTGCGATTGGTGGTGCATCAAGTGGTCGAGCACATGCGAGAACCGGAGATCGTTATCAAGACATGAAAGAAATGGGTTTAGATCCCAAATAATCTAATGTCTTTAAATTTTGATCCAAATCAAAATTGTTATTTATTTAATAAAAAAGATACTGTCCCTCTTATATTCATTCATGGAGTTGGTATTGATCATCAAATGTGGAGAAGTCAAATAAGTTATTTTAATGAATACTCAACTTTAGCTTATGATTTATTAGGACATGGAAAGACCCCATGTAATAAAGATAAATTAAGTTTAAGAGATTTTTCAAATCAACTTTTAGAAATTTTAGAACACTTAAAAATAGAAAAAATAAACCTTATAGGTTTTTCTTTAGGGTCTTTGATTGCTTTAGATTTTTCCTCAAATTTTCAAAAAAAAGTTGAAAAACTTATATTAATTGGCACTACTTACAAAAGATCAGAGCAAGAAAGATCTCTTGTGTTAGATAGATTTAATCAAGCAAAATTAAATAAACCAATATCTAAACAAGCTCTAAAAAGATGGTTTAGTGACAAATACCTTGAAAATAATCCAAAAACTTATGATTTCTTTATGAATATCTTAAATAAAGATCCGAAGGATCACAAAAACTTTCTTAAAGCTTATGAGTTATTTGCTAATCATTATGATGATTTTGAAGCCATAAAAAAGATACAAACAAAGACTTTAGTAATGACTGGTTCAGATGATGTTGGTTCAACTCCAGCAATGTCTAAAGAATTGGTTAAAGACCTTATTAATTCTATTTATATTGAAATTCAAAATGGAAAACATCTTTGTAGTATAGAATGTGCAGATGATGTTAATATGAAAATTAAAAATTTTATTAATAATTAGATGTCAAAAATTCAGAATTTTAAAATGTATATTAATGGTGAATGGGTAGATTCATCTACTGGAAAAAAAATTGAAACATTAAATCCTGAGAATAATGAGGTTTGGGCAACAGTTCCTGAGGCCAATGAAAAAGATGTGGATAAAGCTGTTCAATCAGCTCAAAAAGCTTTTGAAAATAATTGGTCTACACTTCATCCAAGAGAAAGAGCAAAATATTTAAAATTAATTGCTGATCAACTTAGAGCTAATGCTGAACATCTTGGAAAAATAGAAACTATCGATACTGGAAAACTTTATAGAGAAACAAAAACCCAAGCAAATTATATTGCAGAATATTATGACTACTTTGCAGGTTTAGCTGACAAGGTGGAAGGAACTGTTGTCCCAATAGATAAACCAGATATGCAAGTTACAACGACAAGAATACCTATCGGTGTTGTGGCTGCAATTATTCCTTGGAATTCTCAAATGCTTTTAACTGCAGTTAAACTTGCACCAGCTCTTGCCATGGGAAATACTGTTGTAATCAAAGCATCTGAGCTTGCCCCTGTGACTCTATTAGAGTTTGCAAAATTAATTCATAAAACTGGGATACCAAAAGGAGTGATTAATATCATTACTGGTTTAGGTGAGCCGTGTGGTAAAGCTTTAACTACTCATAATCTTGTAGAAAGAATTGCTTTTACAGGCGGACCTGAAACTGCAAAACATATTGTGAAAAATTCAGCTGAAAATTTATCTCAAGTAAGTTTAGAACTAGGTGGTAAAAGTCCGGTTGTAGTATTTGATGATGCCGACCAAGAAAATGCTTTAAATGGAATAACTGCAGGAATATTTGGAGCAAGTGGTCAAAGTTGTATTGCAGGATCAAGACTTTATTTACAATCTAATATTTATGATGAATTTTTAAAAAAATTAATTTCCAAAGCTGAAAATATAAAATTGGGTGGTCCGATGGAAAAAGAAACTCAAATGGGGCCATTAAATAGTTTTAAACAGTTAGAGAATATAGAAAAAAATATTAAATCTACTATTGAACAAGGTGGAAAAATTAGATGTGGTGGAAAAAGATCTTCAGTATCAAATAAAGGTTACTACTTTCCAGCAACGATTATTGAATGTAAAAATCATAACCTTCCTGTTGCAGAAAATGAATTATTTGGTCCAATATTATCTGTTATGAAGTTTGATAAAGAAGATGAGGTAATAAAAAAAATGAATGATAATAAATATGGACTTTCATCTGGAGTTTATACATCTAACTTTGCACGTGGCTTACGGGTATCAAAAGCTATTCGTGCTGGTATTGTTTTTATAAATACTTACAGATTGATCTCTCCAATGGCTCCTTTTGGGGGTATCAAGGATAGTGGTTATGGTAAAGAGGCTGGGATTGAATCTATTAAAGAGTACACTAGAATAAAGACCACATGGTATAACTCGTCAGAAAAACCAATGACTGATCCATTTACAATGGGTTAATATTTTAAATTAGCAAAAGAATGTTTTGCTTTTGGAAATAGTTTATTTTTTACCTCATTTTTATATTTTTTAACTGCAGAATTAATAATTTTACTTGTATCAACATATTTTTTTACAAATTTAAATTTGCTATCACTCATCCCAATTAAATCGTCAATTACTAAAACCTGACCATCACAATTTGAAGATGAGCCTATTCCAATTGTCGGTATATTTATATTTTTAGTTATTTGTTTTGAAAGTTTTGTTTCTACACATTCTAGTACAATAGAAAACGCACCAGCAGTTTCTAAAAGTTTAGTATCGTTTAAAATTTTATTAATCTCTTTTTTCTTTTTTCCTTTAAAACTAAATTTTTTATCTGTTTGAGGTAAAATACCTACATGACCCATTACAGGTATTTTATTTTTAGTTAAACTCTTAATTACAGGGATAATTTTCTTGCCTCCTTCTAGTTTAACTCCATCACATTTAGTTTTTTTCATTACTAATTTTACATTCTTTAAGGCTTCTCTTGGATTTCGATATGTGTTGTATGGCATATCAACTATCATAATTGATTTTTTTACCCCAAGTCTCACACTTTTAGAATGATTAATCATAGTTTCTAAAGTTACTTCTTTAGTAGATTTATAACTATAAAGAACCGAACCAAGGGAATCACCAACTAATACAATATCACAATGGTTATCTAAAATTGATGCAATTTTTTTTGAATAAGCTGTAAGACAAACTATTTTTGATTTATTTTTTTTTTTAATAAGATCTTTAATTTTTTTACTCATTTTTATTCTAACTCAATAGTACTTGGAGGTTTTGAGGTTACGTCATAAACTACTCTATTAATTCCTATGATGCTATTAACAATTTTGTTTGAAATATCTTGAATAAATGATTTTTTAAATTCATAAAAATCAGCAGTCATACCATCCTCCGAAGTAATAGCTCTTAACAAACATAAATATTCATATGTTCTATTGTCACCCATAACACCCACAGTTTTTACAGGTAGTAACGCAGCATAAGCTTGCCAAATTTTATCATAAAGCCCATTTTCTTTTAAAGAATTTATAAAATAAAAATCTGCTTCTTTTAGTATTTTTATCTTTTCTAAAGTAATTATACCTGGCATTCGAATTGCTAAACCAGGGCCAGGAAAAGGATGTCTAGAAATTATTTCTTTATTTAAATTTAATTCTAATCCTAATTTTCTAACTTCATCTTTAAATAAAAACTTTAACGGTTCTACTAATTTCAATTTCATTCTTTTTGGTAGTCCACCAACATTATGATGAGATTTAATTTTTGAGGTTTGACTACCAGTAACAGATTTACTTTCTATTAAATCTGGATAGAGAGTTCCTTGAGCTAAGTATTTGACATTTTTAATTTTTTTAGAATAACGTTCAAATATTTTGATAAATAAATTTCCTATAATTTTTCTTTTCTTTTCTGGATCTGATACATTTTTTAATTTTCTAAGAAACTCTTTTTCAGCATTTACATAAATCAAATTAATTTTTAGCCTCTTTTTAAATGTTTTAACAACTTGTTTTTCCTCATTTTTTCTTAAAAGACCTGTATTTACAAAGATACAATATAATTTTTTACCAATAGCTTTGTTTAATAGTTGGGCAACAACACTACTATCTACCCCACCTGACAAAGCACAAATGACTTTGTTGTTACCAACTTGTTGTCTTACCTCTTTAATTAACTTAATTTTTTGATCTTTCGGAGACCAGTTTTTTTTAATTTTACAAATTTTAGATATAAAGTTGCTAAAAATTTTTTTCCCATTTTCAGAGTGAGTTACTTCTGGATGAAATTGTACACCAAAAAATTTTTTGTTCTTACTTTCTACTGCAGCATATTTTGAGTTTTCACTCGATGCAATAACATTGAATGTCTTTGGCAATTTATAAACTTGATCAGCGTGACTCATCCATACTTTTTTAGATTTTTTATTAAAGAAGTTTTTGAATAATAAACTATTATTCCTTTTATAAATATTTGCTAAACCAAATTCTCTGTGTTTAGATTGTTTGACTTTTCCACCATTAAATTTTGATAAAATTTGATGTCCAAAACATATACCTAGAATAGGAATATCAAGTTTTAATATGTTCTTATCAAATAAATTATTATTTAATTGATAAACATTTAAAGGTCCTCCTGAGAAAATTATCCCTTTTGTATTAGATTTTATTTGGGTGCTTTTTATTTTTTTGTGACTAACTAGCTCAGAATAAACCCCAAGTTCTCTAATTCTTCTAACAATTAATTGAGTAAATTGAGAGCCAAAATCAATTATTAAGATCTTGTTTAGATTTAAATCAAGACTCATTTTTTGGTTCTAAATTTTTTAAGTCCTGCAAAATTTTTTTATTCTCATTACATAAATTTTTACAAACTTGTGAAAATCTTTCTGATAATTCTTTTACTTTAGAATA
This sequence comes from uncultured Pelagibacteraceae bacterium, assembly GCA_902571235.1. Taxonomy (GTDB): domain Bacteria; phylum Pseudomonadota; class Alphaproteobacteria; order Pelagibacterales; family Pelagibacteraceae; genus Pelagibacter. Next base: position 34,798 of record CACGBI010000006.1, on the reverse strand, counting down.
ATTTGTTTTTTCAATTCCAATTTCCATTAACATTAAAATTGCCTCTTCATTAACAGGGTCTATCAGTAATGTTGTTTCTAAATTTTTTTCTTCTTTTTTTTGATCCTCTTTTTCTTTGTAAATTTTGGCTAGATATAAATACGACTTTGCATGTTTAGGCTCAAATACGATGCTTCTTTCAAATAAAAATTTTGCCTCATCATATTTTTTAGCATCAAATAATTTTACTCCTTCATTAAAAAAACCTTCTTTAGCTGAAGCAACATTGAAAAAAACAAATGTGAGCAGTAAAAATATGAATATTTTAAAAAACTTAATCATTAATATTTTGTATCACTTTTTACTATATCAACATTATGAACCATACTTTCATAAAATCCTGCTTTAGTTATTTTTACAAATTTTGGTTTATTTCTTAAATATTTTATCTGTTTCGATCCAAGGTAACCCATTGAAGATCTAAGGCCACCAATTAATTTAAAAACAATACTTCCAACATCACCTTTATATTTTGAAAATCCCTCAACTCCCTCTGGTACATATTTTGACATATCTTTTTGTTTTGATTGAAAATATCTGTCAGCAGAACCTTTATTCATTGCACCAACTGATCCCATGCCTCTAAAACTTTTAAAAAATTTACCATTTCTTTTAATCAATTTTCCTGGAGCTTCATCAGTTCCTGCGAATAAAGAGCCTATCATTACTGCATCTGCACCTGCAGCAAAGGCTTTAGCTAAGTCGCCAGAGTATTTAATTCCCCCATCAGCAATTATTTTTACATTTTTATTTCTTATTCCATTTCTTACCGAAAGAATTGCGCTTAATTGAGGTACACCAATTCCAGCAACCAATCGGGTTGTGCAAATAGAACCTGGACCGATACCTACTTTTATAATGTCTACCCCTAAACTTAATAGAAATTTTGCAGCTTCCGGTGTTGCAATATTCCCAGCACATAAAGCAGTTCTTTTATTCTTAATCTTTTTAATCAATTTAACAATTTCAGAAACTTTTTTACTATGACCATGAGCAGTATCTACTACTATTAGGTCTACCCCTTCTTTAATAATTTGTCTTGCTCTATTAAGTTCATTTGGACCTGCTCCAACTGCAGCTCCAACTAATAATTTTTTTTGTTTAACTTTCTGGATTTCTTTAACTTGTTTTTTAATTTCTAAATTTCTATGTATAACACCAAGTCCACCAGCTTTAGCAATAGCAATTGCCATTTTACTTTCTGTAACTGTGTCCATTGCTGAAGATAACAATGGAATTCTTAATTTTAAGTTTTCAGTTAATTTAATACTTGTATCAACTTCTGATGGTAAAATTTCTGAATATTTTGGTGCCAATGTAACGTCGTCAAAGGTAAGAGCTTCTTTAATAGGATCCATAACGATTTATATACGATTCCTTTATTTTTAAAAGAGTCTATCTAAGATTTTTACAAATTATGAAGCTTTCTTTTGAGTCTTTTCTGCTAGATTTTGGTTTAAATACTTTAACTTCTTTGAAAATCTTTTTTCCAAGCTGAATAATTTCATTGAATGATCCTCCCATGAATATTTTTGATATAAAGAAACCACTATTTGAAATGTAGTCTTTAGAAAAAATCATCGCACTCTTACACAATTCTCCTGTTTGCATTGAATCTATATTTTTTATACCTGTTGTATTTACCGCCATATCAGACATGACTACATCTAATTTACCAGATAATAAATTTTTGATTTTTTGCTGAGTTTTATCATCATTAAAATCACCCTTTATTTGGCTAGTATTCTTAATTGGTTCCATCTCCTTTAGATCTATTGAAATAATTCTGCCATTTCTAACTACTTTAGATGCATATTGCGACCAACTTCCTGGTGCTGCACCAATATCAATTACAGTTAATCCTCCTTTAAAAATCTTAAATTTCTCATCTATTTCAATTAGTTTGTATGCAGATCTAGCTCTATATCCGTCAACTTTAGACTGACGAACATAGGTATCTCGTCTTTGTTTGTTTACCCAATTTTTTGAAATTTTATTTTTTTTCAATTATTTATTAAATCTCAAACTTTTTTCTAAAAATCTACCCTCAAGATTTTCTATCTTTATTTCGATATCCTTGTTTGTTCTCATGTCTTTACCGTCTCTCCAAATTCCTGCAGCAAGATGCATGATACCTATTTTATAATTAGGCAGAAATGGCTCCACAAAGGTATTTCTGCTTTCATCAAATTTTGGAAGTAAATTACTTGTGATCCAATTACAGTTAAGTGGTAAAAATTCTGTTTCCAATTCATCTATATAAACTGACATGTTAATAGCTAAACCCTCAGATCCAAAAATATTTCCAGCTTTAAGAGTTTGATATAAATTTTTTTGCCAAGTAGACCACCCTGGAGAGCTAGCCTCAAGTGAAAAAACTCCAATATTGATATGTGGTGCAAAAGCGAGTTTACGAGCTTTTGGATAACCAATTTTTGATTTAATAGCATGCTTGAAATTTTGAGATTTTATTATCGCAAGCTTTCCAAATAACCAGTTGACTTTTGATGTAATTCTATAACCTGGACCTATTGTTTGAGTAATTCCAAGTTTACCATTGTTACAAGCTTTAAAATATAGTTCTACAGATTGCCAATCATTCACCCAGGCATCACAATCAATCCATAAGTATTTATTATAATTGGGAAAATATTTTGGTAAAAAGGCTCTTGATACCTGGCTTTTAAGCCACTCTTTATCTTGTACCTTGTAACCTGGAACTTCAATATCCCATTCAGCAGCCTTTATTTCATCTACTTTTTTTAGTAATGCTTCTTTTTGTTTTTCCTCTAATCCTGCATCTAAAATACAAATTGCAACATTTTCACTTTCTTTAAATTGTTTTATAGAATCTACTAACTCATCTAATAGAGGATAATAATTAGCATCGGCTAGTGAAACGATTACATTTTTTTTCATTAAAGAACATCTTCAAGATCATCATCATTATCTTGAACTTTTTCATTTTGATTTTGTTTTTTTAATCTTTGGTAATGAATAAAGCTTAAAGGAAACAGGGATAAATATAATAATGCACTAATTGCTATTACATTAAATGTATAAATTAGCAATAAGCCAAAAAATAAAACAATTCCAAATAGTAAAAAAATTGTAGCTTTTCTTTGAATTACTATCTTTTTAAATGAATACGTCGGAAATTTACTTATCAAAAGAAAAGAAGTTATAATAAAGAATATTGGGACAAAAATATCATAATTTATTTGAAGTAAATTTAAACCACTCAAGCTGTAAATTAAAGGTGTTAAAACTAAAATACCTCCAGCTGGTGATGGTACTCCTTCAAAAAAATTATCTTTCCAAGATGGCTCTTGATTGGAATTAATATTAAATCTTGCAAGTCTTAATGCAACACAAATTACAAATATCAAACATAATAACCAACCAAATCTACCTAATGTGTTCAATTTCCAAAAGTACATTATAAATGCCGGCGCCACTCCAAAACTAATCATGTCAGTTAATGAGTCTAATTCTTTACCGACTTTAGATGTCCCTTTTATTAATCTTGCTATCCTTCCATCTAAACCATCAATTAAAGCTGCAAATACAACTGCAATTATTGCAAACTCAAATTTACCATCTAAAGCGAACCTAATTGAAGTTAAACCAATACAAACTCCAAAAAGTGTAAGCATGTTAGGTAATAGCATTCTTGCATTTTTTCTATCAGCTATAATTTTAAAATTATTTTTTTGTTCTTGCATTTCTATTTTTTGGCTAAGAGTGTTTCTCCTGAGATAGCCTTTTGTCCTACTTTAACTAATGGTTGATAATTTTCATAATAAACATCTGCCCTACTTCCAAATCTTATCATTCCAATTCTCTCACCTTGACTTAGTTCCTGATTTTTATTTGACTCACAGACAATTCTTCTAGCAATAAGACCTGCTATTTGAACAACTATAATTTCATTTTCGTGTACATCTTTAATTTTGTAATAATTTCTCTCATTATCTTCACTTGCTTTATCTAGTGAGGCATTTACAAATTTTCCTGGTTTATATAAAATTTCCTCTATTTTACCTTTACAGGGAGATCTATTCACATGACAATCAAATACATTCATAAAAATACTAATTTTATTAAATCTTTTATTTTCCAAACCAAATTCCTTAGGCCCATCCACTTCTTCAACTTTAATTACCTCTCCGTCAGCTGGGCTTACCAAATAATTGTTGTCATTAATTATTATCCTTTCAGGGTCTCTAAAAAAATAATAAACCCAAACAGATAAAACAAGACCAATTAATCCTAAGAAGCTACTAAAACTATAAAGTATAATTGTTAATACAACGGCGATTACAATAAATTTATATCCTTCAGAGTGGAGTTTTGGAAAAATTTTACTAAACATATTCTTCTATTTGCTAATTTTTGATTAATATGTATATAAAATGGCGAAATTCAATTAATAAGATATATTTCATATAAATGACCAAAATTACTGTAAAAAATCCAGTTGTAGAACTTGATGGTGATGAAATGACCAGAATAATTTGGGAATTTATCAAGAAGAAATTGATTTTGCCTTATCTAGATATTGGTATTGAATATTACGATTTAGGAATGAAAAGTAGAGATAATACTGATGATCAAGTTACAAAAGACTCAGCAAACGCAATTAAAAAAATAGGGGTTGGAATTAAATGTGCAACAATTACCCCAGATGAGGCAAGAGTTGAAGAATTCAAATTAAAAAAGATGTGGAGATCTCCTAATGGTACAATCAGAAATATAATCGGTGGCACAGTTTTTAGAGAACCTATCCTTTGTAAAAATATTCCAAAACTTGTTCCTTCTTGGACAGATCCAGTAGTTATTGGAAGACATGCTTTTGGTGATCAATATAGAGCAACTGATTTTAAAGTGCCTGGTAAAGGTAAGATGGAAGTAAAATGGACCTCAGAAGATGGAAAGGATGAAATCAAATATGAGGTATTTAATTTTACAGGTCCAGGTATTGCTTTATCAATGTACAATTTAGATAAATCAATTGAAGACTTTGCAAGATCTTGTTTTAGCTATGGATTAATTAAAAATTGGCCAGTTTACCTATCAACAAAGAACACAATTTTAAAAAAATATGATGGAAGATTTAAAGATATATTTGAAGATGTCTTTAATAAGGAGTTTAAAACGAAATTTGAAGAATCAAAAATTATTTATGAGCATAGATTAATTGATGACATGGTGGCTTGTGCAATGAAATGGAGTGGTAAATACATATGGGCATGTAAAAATTATGATGGTGATGTTCAATCAGATACTATGGCTCAAGGGTACGGCTCATTAGGTTTGATGACAAGTACATTGCTAACGCCTGATGGAAAGATAATGGAAGCAGAGGCAGCTCATGGAACAGTTACAAGACATTTTAGGATGCATCAACAAGGAAAAGAAACCTCTACCAATCCAATTGCATCAATTTTTGCTTGGACAAGAGGATTAGCACATAGAGGTAAGATTGATGGAAATGATGAGCTTATTAAATTTGCCAATACATTAGAAAAAGTTTGTATTGATACAGTTGAAAATGGCTCAATGACAAAAGATCTTGCAATATTAGTTGGACCCTCAAGTAAATACCTGACAACTAATCAATTCTTAGATGCGATTGATAATAATCTAAAAAAAAAGCTAAATTAAAGATTTAATTTTTTCAAAAGCCTCATCAATTTTTTCTTTATCTTGTCCACCTGCCTGAGCAAAATCTTTTCTACCACCACCACCTTTACCACCAATGATTTCAGAACCTAATTTAACAAATTTAACAGCGTCATATTTATCGATTAACTTATCTGTAACACCTACACCTAAGCCAACTTTATCATCACTACTTGCAAAAACAATTACAATGCCTTCACTTAATTCTTTCTTTCCACTATCAACTAATTTTCTTAAATCTTTAGGAGGTAAATCTTGTACTTTCTGAAATCTAACTTTTATATTATTAATTTTTTGGTCATTAATAATATTTTTTGTTTTATCTTGAAGAACTGATCTAACGTTTAATAGCTCAAGTTGTTTGGAAAGATTTTTAATAATTTCTTTCAAATCTTTGTTGTCAATATTTGGTTTACCTCCAAGTTTTATTATTTGAGATGATAAATCCTTGATTGTTTCTTCATCTTTTTGCGTTGTTAAAGTCGATAATTTTTCTTTATTCTTTATAAAATCTTCAAGCTGCTTATCTCTAAGAGCCTCAACTCTTCTAACTCCTGCAGCAATAGACGATTGGCTGACAGTTTTAAATTTCCCAATATCTCTAGTGTTTTTGACATGTGTTCCTCCACATAATTCTGTAGAAAAATATGTATCTTTTTCTTTACCCATCGAAACAACACGAACTTCTTCGCCATATTTTTCACCAAAAAATGCTAGTGCTCCTTTTTCTATAGCTGCTTTAGGTGTCATAATTCTTGTAGTCACTTCTGAGCTATTCTTTACGTATTCATTGACTAATTTGTCTATTATCTCTAACTCATCATTTGTAATTGGTTTCATGTGACTAAAATCAAATCTTAATCGATCCGGCGCAACTAACGAACCTTTTTGCATTACATGTTTTCCTAAAGTTCTTCGCAAAGATTCATGGAGTAAATGAGTAGCAGAATGGTAAGCTTTTAAATTTTCTCTTCTCTCGACATCAATTTTCATTTCAACTACATCATTGATCTTTATTTCGCCAGTTTTTAATTTCCCATAATGAACAAACAAATCTCCAAGTTTTTTTTGTGTGTCATTAACATCAAAAACTGAATTTCCAGAAACTATCGAGCCTCTATCTCCTAGTTGTCCTCCAGATTCGCCATAAAAAGGTGTTTGATTTGTTATAATCATTCCCTCTTCACCAGCAGATAAAGATTTTACCTCTTTATCTTTTTTTATTAAATTTAATACAACACTTTCAGATTGATTAGACTCATAGCCTAAAAATTCTGTAGGCCCACTTTTATCTTTGATTGAAAACCAAATAGTTTCCTCAGAACTATCACCTGAACCCTTCCAATTCTTTTTTGCAAGTTCTTTACTTTTTTTCATTAAATCATCAAATTTTTGATTATCTACTTTTAACGATTTATTTTTTAAAATATCTTCTGTAAGATCTAATGGAAAACCATAAGTATCATATAATTTAAAAGCTACCTCACCAGGCAAAACTTTTTCAATTTTTGAAATCTCATCATTTAAAATTTTAATACCTCTATCAAGTAGTACTAAAAATTTTTCCTCTTCCATTTTTAATGTTTCTTTAATTAATAACTCGGACCTTTCTAGTTCAGGATAATTTCCTGACATTTCTTTTTTTAATGAGTCAAAAATTTTATAGAAGATTGGTTCTTTGGATCCTAATAAATGAGAATGTCTCATTCCTCTTCTCATAATTCTTCTCAAAACATATCCACGACCTTCATTTGATGGCAAAACACCTTCAGCTAAAAGAAAAGAACTTGCTCTTAAATGATCAGCAATGACTCTAAAACTTGATATATTATTCTCTACTTGTTTTACCTTTGTTGCATCAGATATTGAGCTTATTAATTTCTTAAAATGATCAGTTTGATAATTATCATGTGTCCCTTGTAAGAGAGCAGCAATTCTCTCTAAACCCATACCTGTATCAACTGACGGTTTTGGTAAATCTATTCTTTCATCTTTTGATAATTGCTCATATTGCATAAAAACTAAATTCCAAATTTCAATATAACGATCTCCATCTTGATCTTTAGTTCCAGGTAAACCACCTTTTAAATGATCACCATGATCATAAAATATTTCAGAACAAGGTCCACAAGGACCTGTTTCGCCCATTGACCAAAAGTTATCTGAGGTCGAAATTCTAATAATTCTATCATCGCTAAAACCTGCTATTTTCTTCCAAAAATTAAAGGCTTCATCATCCTCATGAAATACAGTTACATAAAGTCTGTTTTTATCTAAACCGAAATCTTTAGTAATTAAATTCCATGCAAGCTCAATTCCTCTTTCTTTAAAGTAATCTCCAAAAGAAAAGTTTCCTAGCATTTCAAAAAAAGTATGGTGTCTTGGTGTATAACCAACATTCTCTAGATCGTTGTGTTTTCCCCCTGCTCTAACACATTTTTGTGAAGTAGTTGCTCTTTGATAATCTCTCTTTTCTAAACCAGTAAACACATTCTTAAATTGGACCATTCCAGAATTGGCAAACATTAATGTTGGATCATTATTGGGAACTAAATTACTAGATTCCACAATCTTATGATCATTTTTCTCGAAATACTTTAAGAATGTACTCCTTATTTCATTTAATGATTTATCCGCCATATTTTTAAAATACAGCTTTTTCGTTCTATGTCTAGATAGTGGTGGGGGGCAAAGGCGCTTATAATAAGCGCCTTTTATAATTTAAAGATGACCTTTAATTTTAGTTCTTTTTAGAAGGAGTAGCTTCATTTGCAGCATCTTCTTTTTCGGCTACTTTTTTCTCTTTTTCAATCTTTTCAGGACTTAATGGATTTCCCTCAATTTTCTTTGAAATCACACCAGCTTTTTCCCTAATTGCCATTTCAATTTCTGCTGCAACTTGTGGATTTTGAGCTAAATAGACTTTGGCATTTTCTCTTCCTTGACCTATCTTCTCACCTTTATAAGCATACCATGCTCCAGATTTTTCAATTATATCAGCTTTAGCTCCTAGGTCTACTAACTCACCCATTTTGCTAATTCCTTTTCCATACATCAAGTCAAACTCTACAACTTTAAATGGTGGTGCAACTTTATTTTTAACTACCTTAACTCTTGTAGAGTTACCAATAATTTCATCTTTGTCTTTGATGGCACCAATTCTTCTAATGTCCATTCTTACAGATGAGTAAAACTTAAGTGCGTTTCCACCTGATGTTGTTTCAGGACTCCCAAACATAACTCCAATTTTCATTCTAATCTGATTAATGAAAATCATCATTGTGTTTGTGTTTGAAATTGAACCAGTTAATTTTCTTAAAGCTTGACTCATTAGTCTTGATTGAAGACCTACATGATGGTCACCCATTTCACCTTCAATTTCAGCTTTTGGAGTTAAAGCAGCAACTGAGTCAATTACGATAACTGAAATAGACCCTGATTTTACTAGTGTATCTGCTATTTCTAGAGCTTGCTCACCAGCATCTGGTTGAGAGATTAAAAGCTCTTCGGTATTTACTCCTAATTTTTTTGCATAAACTGGATCTAAAGCATGTTCGGCATCAACAAATGCACAAATTCCACCAGCTTTTTGCGCTTCAGCAACTACTTGTAATGCTAATGTTGTTTTACCAGAAGACTCTGGTCCATAAACTTCTACAATTCTTCCTTTAGGTAAACCACCTATTCCTAAAGCCAAATCTAAACTTAAAGAACCAGTAGATATCGACTCGATATCCATAGCTCTTTTTTCACCAAGCTTCATCACAGAGCCTTTTCCAAAATTATCTGTAATTTGAGCTATAGCAGCGTCTAAAGCTTTATTTTTTTCTTTATTATCCAATTCTTGATCTTTAGTAGACTTAACTACTTTTAAGTTATTTTTTGTCATTTTTTGCCTTTTTTATTGCTTTTTTTAACACTCGAATCATAAAATAAATGTACACATTTTGTTCTCATTAGCAAGAATAATTTATTTTAATTAAATTAGGCTCTATTTAGTTAATTTTTAGAAATTCACTTTGAAGCAATCCAATAGATTTAAGAAGATTAAATTGCGAGAGAATGTAGTTTCGCTCAGAATTTGCAAGAGAAATCTGAGCATTTAGAAGAAGTGAATTTGATTGAATTACCTCTAAAGTAGTTCTACCTGTACCACTGTTATATTCTGCTGTAATTCCCTCATTAGCAATCTCTGCAGCCCTTACTTGGGCTTGAACTGAATTCAATAAACTTTTATTTGATTGATAACTTGACCAAGCACTAGCAACATTTGTTTGGTTTTTTTTAGTCACACTATCCAAAATTAATCTAGATCTTGTTTCTAAACTTGAGCTTTTGTTCAATGAGGCTAAATTCTTTCCGCCTGAATAAAACGGCCATGTAATTGTTGCTTTAAGTGTATCTTTTTCTCTTTCATCATATGTTGCACTTAGATCATCTGTATATGATCTTTCTAAAGATAAATTTGCTGATGGAGCAAGATCTGATTTTGCAATAGTTTTATCTTTCTGAGCTTGCTCATATTCTAATTTAGCAATGATTAAATCAGGATTGTTCTTTTTAGAAAGTTCAATTGCTGAACTCAGATTGTCTGGTAAAGGGTATTCTATTATTGATTTTTTATTTAAAGACTTAGGATTGTTTATTAATCCAATAATATTTTCATAATTTAGTTTACTAGTTAACAACTCATTTTCAGCTTGAATTAATTTTGCTTGTGCTTCTGCTAAAGATGATTCTGATTGAGATACATCTGATAAAGTAATTTGACCTCTTTCAACTCTAATTTGATCAGTCTCTACTTGCCTATTCAAAAGTTCAACATTATCTCTATTTATATTTAATTTTTCATTGGCTAAAATTAATCCTGTATAAGCTTTTGTTGACTCATATAAAATATCTTGTTCTTTTTTTAAAAGTTTAGCTTTTGCTAAATTCAAACCAATTTTACTTTTTGATAGTTCAGCTTTTCTTCCAAAATCAATTAAAGTTTGTGAAATGGAAATAGATTGAGTAAAAGGATCGACATCATTAATTGATGCGTCCCCTCCTGATTGATTAGTAAGTTTATTTGTGTCCTCTTGGCTTTTAGATCCTGATAATGTAACAGTTGGAAGATAATTTCCTTGAGAAATTTTTAATTCTTGTTCAGAAATATTTATATTTTCTCTTTCGGCATTTAACTCAGAATTATTTTTAAATGCTTTAGTCAATGCTGATAAAAAACTCTCAGCGTTGGAGTTTGAAATTATTAGAAAAGATCCAAATAAAATTAATATAGTTTTTTTCATTTATTTTTATATACTGCACTTTTAATTTGATGGTTACTGTTTAAACTAATTATTATTGATGCATACTGTGGCATTTTCTTAAACATATTTTGTGTAATTCTTTGATAAGTCTGCATAAAACTTAAAACATCTTCTTTATTCATTATTTTAAGTTTAGAATTTTTTTTACTTTTGACTAAGAGTTTCCTTTCTTGTTTTAGTCTCCATTTTTGCAGTAAACTAAAGTTTTTTGCTTTAAGATAAATTAAACAATTTAATTGTGAATATAATTTTTTATATTTTGATTTCAATTGATGGTTAACATATTTTCTCCAAATCTTTTGTTTATCTTTATTTTTTTCCATCAAATTAATTGTTTTATTTAAAGTATTATTTCCCTCTGGTTTAGCACCAACACACCAGCCTTCAAATATAATTACATCTGGCTTTTTTTTTAAATCATACCAATACTTTTTATTATATCTATCGTCTATAGCTTTATTAAAAGTTGGCAATTTTAGTCTTTTAAATTTTTTACTTTTTACTTTTTCAAAAAATTTTAACATCATATTTATATCGTGCGTTCCTGGAACTCCCCTGGTTAGAAGCATAGGGTGTACTTTTTTTGATAAGTTAATTCTCTCTTTTCTTGTTTTATAGAAATCATCAATAGAAATTCTAAAAACTTTAAGTTTAAAATACTTTGTTAAGATTATCTTTATTAAGGAACTTGATGTTGTTTTGCCTGTCCCTTGACCTCCTGCTAAACCAACAAAATAAGGCCTTTTTTTATCAGCTCTTTTACTAATCCAAAAACATAATGGAATTAAGAAAGATTTTATCATTCTTTCTTTATTTTTAAATTTGTCATTTTTTGTTTCTTGAGATTTAATAAACTTTAAACAATCTTTTTTAACTTTATCAAAACATTCAAGAATTAATTTCATTAAACTTTTATTTTTTCTGATCCATTGGATGATTCTTGCCATCGAAAAAAGCTACTTCTTTTATATCATCCACATTAACTTCATCAACACATCCTAAATTAAATCCTGTCATTGCAGGTGCACTTCTTGGATTATGATGAGTATAAATTCCACATTCAGTACAAAAATAGTGATTAGCAACTTTTGTATGATATTGATAAAGTTTTAATTTTTCTTTTCCTTTAGTAACTTTAAAGTCTTCATTCTTAACCATGCCCATAGTTGCATTTTTTCTTTTACAAATAGAACAATTACATCTTACTATTTTCACTAATTCATTTATTGAAGAATTAATTTCAGCCTCAATAGCTCCACAATGACAGTTTAATTTCATTCTATTCCTTTCATTTGGTTTTTAATTTATCCTTTTATAAGTCTACTCTAAACATTACTTCATTTCTTTTAAGCATTGGTAAAGTAAATGGTGAATTATAAGAAGCTCTTATTGGAGGACTTAAAATTTTTATTTTATCTTGTTTAAGTTCTTTTTCTAATATGTCTTTATTTTTTAGAAAGTTTTTGTCAGAAGACCTTCCTGAATATTTGATAGCTGCATAATATCCACTTTCAATAGTCAAAATTTTTATTTCTAAATTTGAGGGTTTTGGTGCATTATCTTTATTAAATTTCGATGGCAAATAAAACTGCATTGTCATATTTCCGTTTTTAATTTCTTGAGTTACTGGAACTGTCATCTTTATTTCTTCTTTTTTTTCATTGTTTCCAGAAATATAATTAAATAGTTTTCTAAAAGCATTACCTTGTATAGAATTAGTTTCAATGACCAAACGATCAGAATATTTTCTTATTTCATAACTTTTATTCTCTTTTACTATCTCGTAATTTGCTTCTTCGTATGCCATAGTTTGAGAACTTAAAATTATTACTGAAGCTAAAATTAATAAAATTTTTTTCATTTACGAATTGTTTAAACTATCTCTGGTTGAAGTTATCCACAACTATACAAAATGTGGTTTTGATGTTCACGTTTTGATTCACTTTTGATTCAATTACGGACTCAAAATACAACCTCTTGCGTGTATTGTATAAATGATCTATAAATAAGAACAAAACAAGAACATGAAACTGACAATCCCTTATTATCTGCATAAAGCCGGCGCTGGTTTTCCCTCACCTGCCACTGATTATATTGAAGAAGATATCGATCTAAACATGCATTTAATCAAAAATGTTCCAGCCACTTTCATCATCCGAGTTCAGGGAAAATCAATGGTGGATGTTGGGATTAATGATGGGGATTTATTGGTTGTTGATAAAAGTTTAAAACCAAAAAATTTTTCAACGGTAATTGCAAATGTTCATGATGAGCTTGTTGTTAAAACTTTAGTTCAAGAAAGAGATAAAAAATTTCTAACATCAGGATCTAAAGATTTTTCAAACAGAATTTTAATTAATGAAGAAGAAGATGTTTTTATTTGGGGGGTTGTAACTTATGTCATCCATTCAACGTACTAAAAAATTAGCTCTAGTTGATTGTAACTCTTTTTATGTTTCTTGTGAAAGATTATTTAATCCGAAAATAAGAAAAAAACCTGTTGTTGTTCTATCTAATAATGATGGTTGTATTATCTCGAGATCTAATGAAGCAAAAGCTTTGGGAATTAAAATGGGTGAACCTTATTTTAAGGCCAAAGATATAATTATTAAAAATAAAGTTGAAGTTTTTTCATCAAATTATTCTTTATATGGAGACCTATCAAGAAGAGTAATGAGAACTCTTAAAAGATTTAATTCTGAAATAGAAGTTTATTCTATTGATGAAGCATTCATAGATTTATCAAACTTTCTAGACTCAGAGGTAGAAAAAGTTGGAAGAGAAATTAGAGAAACTGTTTTACAGTGGACTGGGATTCCAACTAGTATTGGAATTGCTAAAACAAAAACATTGAGCAAAGTTGCAAATCATATTGCAAAGAAAAAAGTTTCAGGGGTTACTAGCTTAATTGGAATAGAAAATATTGATCCTATATTAGAAAAAATAGATATTAATGATGTATGGGGTGTTGGCAGACAGCTTACAAAATTTTATCAGAAAAATGGAATTTACAATGCGAAACAACTTAAAAATAAATCTAATACTTGGATCAAAAAATGTTCAAATGTTTTAAGTTCAAGAACTGCAATGGAACTTAGAGGAATTCCTTGTATCAATTTAGAAACTACACAAACAAAAAGGAAAAGTTGTGTGGTTTCAAGGTCATTTGGAAAGAGAATAGAAAAGTTTCAAGAATTAAAAGAAGCAGTTGCAAACTATTGTTTAAATGCATCTGAAAAAATTAGATCAGAGTCATTAGTTGCAAAAGCAATTACAGTATTTGTTAGAACCAGTCCTTTTCAAAGAGATTATGGTTACTATTCAAATTCAAGGACGATTGATTTTCCAATCGCAACAAATAATAGTATTGAGACTGTCAAAACTGCAGTTGCAATACTTGAAAGCATATTCAGAAATGGCTATCGTTATCAAAAAGCAGGTGTCATGCTTACAGGACTGCGTAATGATGATGGAAGAAAAAACTTATTTTCATCTGAAAAAGATGTAAAAATAAAAAGTTTAATGCAATCAATTGATAACACTAATTATAGATATGGAAGATCAACATTAAGTCTTGCAAGTGCTGGTGTTCACAAAAAATGGAATATGCGAAGACAATATTCTTCTAAGATAGATACTGCGGATTTTTATTGTTTACCAACAATTAGAGCTATTTAGTAAAATGACAATTTGCTTCAACTACTGTCCAAGAAGCTGAACCAAAAGGTCTTTTACCAATATTCAAATAATGATGAACTAAATCCCACTGATAGCTATTAAGATTACTTTTATCTTGAGACCATTGTTTAAGTCTTTGTACATTTTCATGATTGGGAAATCTTGATACATAGGCGTAAAGCCAACCCCAATTACTACTTGATCTACTATTAAGATCTTGTCTTTTATAATTTTTAGCAGGTCCTGGATGTTTCATGCTTTTTGCATATTTAAAAACAATTTCATTATTTTCTGTAAAATCTATAAAAAACTTTACGATGTTATGATAGTTTTTACCTTTGTGCTCATAATCCCAAACATTATAACCTTGATTTTCAGCTAACATAGCAATGACAGCCAATGCATTCATGGCTCTAGCTTGATAGAACATTGCTCTTCCACCTCTTCTTGTTTCAATAGGCATACTTCCATCTTTCCTTTGATATTTTATAGCAGCCTCATAATTTTTAAATGCAGTTCTAAAAAGTTTATCATTATTAAGTAAAATACCTAATTGCATATGGCTAATCGCAGATGATAGAGCATGATTGTGTGCTCTCTTGGGAGTGCCATTCGCACCAGATCCAGTTTTATAATTGGAGTAATCATACATAAGATGTTTATTCTTCCTTACAATCTTTTTAAACCAATCTTTAATTATTTTATCTTCTGTTTCTGAAATATCTATTAACTGTTTTGCAAATGAATATGCTGCCATCATCGGTGATGCTATATAAAGATTAACAGTTAAAGTATCATTCCAATGTCTTCCCTCACCATCAGAGGGACCTGTTCTTTTTGCAGCGTCGACTTTTGCCCATTCTAAGATTACCCTTTTTACATTTTGACATGCCTCAATATTTCCACCACTACATGGAAAACTAAAATCTTCAAATTTACTGAGTGCATAATCAAATCGGTTATCTAATCCATATCCTGAAGGTGCTTCAACCTTTAATACTGGTAAGACATAATTTATATCTGGGGTTATATATAAATCTTTAATGCATCCTTTTTTGTTTTTTTGAATTGGAAAAATAATTTCTGGTTTATTTACTACTGCTTTTTTTTTAATTTTTTTAAAATCACTATAAGAAATATCTGGAGTAAAAAATGATAAAAAAAATAATAATATTATTAAATTTTTCATTTCAGTTTTTCAATTTCTTTAATGTTAGATAGAGTTTTATCAAATTCTTCCATATTTTCTCTTAGAGCTAAACTAGAAATTGAATAAATCATTATCAACAACAATACTAGTGGTATTGCAGTAATAATAGATGCATTACTTTTAATCATCAAAATGTAAATGATAATGAATAAAGCTGAACGGATCAAAACTGCTTTTTTGAAAACACTAATAATCGACAGAGAATGACTTATTAAGTTTGAGAAGCTCATTTTAGATGGACCAAAATATCTTTTTCCTCGAATAGAAGGAATTGAGATTTTATTTTTTTCAACCTTAGTTAATGCACCTGAAAAACTATTCCATGTAGCTTTCTCATTAATCATTTTTTCAATAGTAATCTTTGTTAGACAAGTAAAATTACCAAATTTTATTGAATGACCAGTAAAAACTAGAGTTATAACTTTGTGGAAAAAGTAACAAAACTTAAAAATAAATGCTTCTGATCTTTTGATCCTTTCTCCAACAATAGTTTGCTCAGGCGTATTTTCTGATGATTTAATAAATTCTATTATTTCCTCAGGTCTATCCTCTCCATCGCCATCCATAGGAATTACATAGTCAAATTCTTCTTTTTCAAAAATATATTTTAAACCTGTTGCGATACATCTGGCATGACCTTTATTTTCCCTCATTGAGAGAATTTTAATTGAATTAATATTTGAGAGATTTTCTATTTCTAATTGTCGATCAAAAGTAGATGCATCATCAATTATTATAATTGATATTTCATGAGTTAAATCTTTTATTTCATTATCAATGTTATTCAAAAGTTTTGATAATGATTGCCAATCATTATAGGCAGGTATTAAGATTTTAAATTTTTTCATAGTTTATTTAAATCCAACACATACTCCATCAATACACATATGTTCTTTTAAATTATTTATTTTATTTTGATCAATTAATCCAATCCAAGAGGGTCTTGTTTTAAGATGATAAGATAAATTTCCAGCATTCCATTCATTACCTAAAACAACATTTATTGGATTTTTTGATTGCTGATCCCAGACATATTGGACTTTTATAGCAATATCTTTTCCTGGGTAATCTGTTCTTTTATCAGTCTGACTTATGGAAATATAAAAATATAAAATTGGGGATAAAAAAAATAAGAAAATAAATCCATATAAAAAGGGTTTTATTTTTTTTAAATCTATTTGAGATTTGAAAATATAAACAAATAAAACACCAAATGATAAGTAAAAGGGTGTCATCCACATAGTTCTAATTTTAGATGCTGTAACTATTGAAGTAAATAAAATCAATATAATTGGAATAATATTAACAAAAATCAAAAATAATAATTTCTTATCTTTAAAGTGGAAACTAAATTTAAACTTTTTGACAAGTAATTTCAAAAGTACAAAAAAAGGAATTAGTAAGCCTATTTGTTTTAGTAAAAAAATAATTGGAAATTTCACATGATCTAAAATATCAGACTGTTCTAAGCCTGTTCTTTTTAAACCATATGTCACTGTGATATATTCATTGTTATTTAACCAAATTAAGTGGGGAACTAACAAAACTAGAAAAACTTCAATCGATATTAAATATTTAAAATCAAATTTTTTTAATTTTTTATAAAAAATTAAATATAAAAATAATAAAAAAACTGAAAATAAAAGGTATACAAATAAATATTTTGATAAAAAACCAACTGCACCAAAGAAACCTAATAATATACAGTCTTTAATATTAATCTGTTTTTGATTAAAAATTTTCCATGAATAGTAGACCGAGATAGACCAAAAAGGTAATTGGCACACATTTACATTAAATTCAGGGGTAGTGAAATTATAAAAATAGATACTTTCAAGCATTAAAACTGAAATTAGACTCAATAAAGAATTATCTAAAATTTCATTTGCTAATTTAAAAATATATATAAAAGCAATACATACAAATATTTGACTCAATAAATAGAATGCCCAGTCTTGAGTGCCAAATATTTGATAAAATAACTCAGAAAAAAAAGCGCTTGCAGGTGGATGTTTGCTGAAGCCCCATTCAAGATTGCTTCCCCATGCTAAGGCTTCTATTGTATCTAGTGGTAAATTATAATTTGTTAGTGTTGGAATCAGTGTCCAAATAATTAAATGCGATAGAATAAATATCAAAAAGACATTGTTAATATTTCTTTTAAAAACATCCATTATTGAACAATTACATTAATTAACCTTGCTTGACACCCTAATTTTGCTGAATATACTCCGCGGCTACTAATTTAAAGCTATGCCTAAGGTCACAAAAACAAAAAAAAGAGTTATAAAAACTAAATCCAAAGAAGCTAAAAAAACCTCCAAAAAGATTACTAAACCTGTATCTAAAACTAAGTCAGTAATTAAAGCTCCAATAAAAATTTCAAAAACATATGTTCCGAAAGACACTGAAAAATATATGTCAGACAAACATAAAGTATACTTTAGAATGAAACTTCAGGAATGGAGAAAAGAATTAGTTAAAGCTAATAATGAAGCTTTGTATAATGGTAGCATGGACGATAATAGTATATCAGCTGATATCGTTGATCAGGCAAGTTCATATACAGATAAGAATGTAGAAATGAAAGCAATTAACAGACAAATAAAATTAATTTCAGAAATTGATAAAGCTTTAATAAGAATTAAAGATGATACTTTTGGATTTTGTTTAGATACTGCTGAACCTATTGGGTTAAAAAGATTAATGGCAAGACCTGTTGCTAAATACACAATTGCTGCTCAAGAAAAGCACGAGAAAAATGAAAAAGTTCACGCGGACGATTAAATATTAATTTGCATCCAAAACTGCATGTAAAAATTGTTTTGTTCTCTCATTTTGAGGATTTCCAAATAATTGCTCTGGTGGCCCTTGTTCAAAGATTTTTCCCTCATTAAAAAAACAAACTCTATCTGAAATTTCCCTGGCAAAACCCATTTGATGTGTGACCATTATCATAGTTAAATTATGCTCTTTATTTAAAGATCTAATAACATTTAATACCTCTCCAACAACTTCAGGATCTAGAGCAGATGTTATTTCATCCAAAAGCATAACTTTTGGTCTCATAGCCAGCGCTCTTGCTATTGCAACTCTTTGTTGTTGCCCTCCTGATAATCTACTTGGATGTTGATCTTTTTTATCTGTTAACCCAACGAGCTCTAATAATTCTAATGCTCTCTCCTCTGCCTCCTCTTTTTTCATGCCTAACACTTCAATGGGTGCTTCTATACAATTTTGTAATGCAGTCATATGTGGAAACAGATTAAATTGTTGAAATACCATTCCAATTTTTGATCTTCTTTCTCTTAGATATTTTTCATTAGCTTCAACTAAGCTTCCATTATTATTCATATGTGTTAATGGTTCACCATCCAAATGAATTACTCCCTCATTTATCTTTTCTAAAGTCATTAAAACTCTTAATACAGTTGTTTTTCCTGATCCAGATGGGCCAATGATTGAGACCATTTCATTTTTTTTAATTTCTAAATTTAGTTTATCTAAAACAACCAGATCACCATATTGTTTAGTTACTTCATCAAATTTTACTATTATTTCATCTGAATTATTTTTTTTCATATTTTATTTTTTAATTTTACCTTGTGATATATTTACATCTCTTTCAAGTTTTCTTACCCACATTGCAGCAGGAATAGAAAGTGTTAAAAATATAATACCTACTAAAGTGTAAGGTTCTAAATATCTATAATTATAGCCTCCAACTGCCGTGGCTGCATGAAACAATTCTGCAACACCAATAGTTGACAATAAAGGTGTATCTTTGAATATTCCAACTAAATAATTACCCATTCCAGGAATTGCTATTGGAAATGCTTGTGGAAGAACTATTCTTCTATATGTGTAAATTGTCGAAAAATTTAAAGCACGACAAGCCTCCCATTGAGTTTTTGATACTCCTTCAAGAGCTCCTCTATATACCTCTGACATATAAGTACCAAAATGAAGACCGATAGTAATCATACCACATACCCAAGCAGATAAAGTGATACCAAATTGTGGTAGTACAAAATATACAAAAAATAATTGGATTAAGAGAGGTGTCGACCTAATAAATTCAACTAATTCTCTATTTATACAATTGAAAATTTTTGAGGGTGTTCTTTGCCCTAACAAGAAAAATAGCCCAACAATCAAAGCGATTGCATAACCTACACCGGCTGCAAGAATGGTATTCAATGTTGCAATTGCCATTTGAGGCAATATCTCGTATGTAAAATCCCATCTCCAACCCATTTCCATAAACTAAATTTTTTCCTTTCCAACTTTTCTAGCTGCTAAAACTTCTAACCATCTTAGAAATGGAACTAAAGCAAATCTAGCCATTATATAATAAATTAGTAACGCAGTACCAAAACACTGTGCTGACAACCAAGTTATAGAATTTATTTGTTTGGCCTCAAAAGTAAGATCAACTACTGTCACTAATGCAACCAGGGCGGTAGCTTTTAATAGTTCAACTGTTAAATTAGCTGCTGGTGGTAATATTATTGGAAATATTTGTGGAATTATAATTCTTTTAATTCTTTTTGCTGGAGTAAAATTTAATGAATGTGCTGCTTCCCATTGTCCTTTTGGTACCGCAAGTATTCCAGCTCTAACTATCTCTGCTCCATACGCTCCAAAATTTAATCCTAAGGCAACCACTCCCGCTGTAAAAGCTTCTAAAGATATTCCAAAAAATGGTAACACATAATAGGCCCAAAATAATTGTACAAGAAGTGATGTGCCTCTAAAAAATTCTATATACACAGTGGCTATACCTTGTATTGCTGGATTTTTAGAGAGTCTCATTAAACCAAATATCATTGAAATAATTACATAAAGAATCATTGAACAAACAAGAACTTTCACAGTTGTTACTGTCCCTAGTAAAAGCGTAATTCCGTGTTCATTTAAAAATTCAAAATATGTCAAAATAAATCCTTTAGATTTATAAAAACCAGGCAACAATTAAGTTGCCTGGTTTATTATTAATTGCTTATTGAACTATTTAGTTGAGCAAGCCCACTCAGTACTCATGTCTGGTGGAGGAAGTTGAGCTTTATCGTACCCATACTCTCCAGCTCTTTTTAACATAGTCGCTGGGTTAGCCATAACTTTAGCTAGAGCAGCATTAAATGCTTCTCTAAATTTGTCATCACCCTTTCTAAATCCAATGCCTACAACATTTAATGTTTCCTTAGGCATTAATTTTGGATCAGTAACTTCAAATTTTCCATTAGTTTTTTTTTCATGCTCTTTAGCACCAAAGAAGGTTTGCACTGCAACATCAGCTCTTCCAGCTTTCATTGCTGCTAATATCCCAACTTCACCTTCAACTAAAAGCATTTGGCTATCTGGCACACCATATTTCTTGGCTGCTTCTACAGTGTTAAATCCGGTTCCTGTAACTAATTTAGCTCCAGTTGAAATAACATCAGCATAGTTGTTAATATTTTTTGGATTTCCTTTTGGTACTAACATAGCATCTCCGAATACACCTATAGGATCTGAAAAGTCCATGTTTTCGCATCTACTTTTTAAAATATACATTCCGCCAGTAATCATATCTGCTCGGTCTGCATTTAATCCTGGAATTAATCCTGACCATTCAAAAACTTTCGTTTCATGTTCAGTTATACCCATTTCTTCTAGAACAGTTAATGCTATCATGTTAACAAATCCTAGAGCTTCACCACCATCTCCAGCATAAGCCCATGGCACAGCCGTTCCAAAACCTAGTCTTAGTTTGTGTCCATCCGCAAGTCTTTCTGTAAGAGTTTTTGCACTTACAGTAGAAATTGAAAAAAGAAGCACAAGTAAAACTGTTAATGATTTAAATATTTTACTCATTATTTCTCTCCCTATTTAATTAAAAAATAATTAAATCAAAAATGCTCAATAAAGTATAGTTGAAAAATTTCAATCTGAAGTTGATATAAAAATTTATATAGAAATTATATCACCAATATTTATCTTTCCACTATCTAAAGCAGTTAAATAAATACCCATATCAAAATGATTGAAAGTTTTTTTTAGAGATTGGAGTAAATTCAAACTATTATCAGCCGTATTAGGTTTTAAATTAATTGCTACACATCTAGGAATATTTTTCTCTACTTTAAATGATATATCATTAATTTTAATTATTTTTCCAATCCAGTTACGCTCCTCCCACGCTTCAATTCCATCAATATAAATATTTCCTCTAAATCTTTGACCCTCAATTTCTTCTTTAGTTTTGTTTTTAAAATCTTCAATACTTCTAATGTTTATTAAAGAGATCGAATGAGTTAAAACAGTCTTATTTGATATTGATGTATCAAAAAAAGGAACTTCTTTATTTTTCATTAAAAACAAAGGTGACTGAAGTGAGTTTTCTAATTCTAAAATCTTCTTCGAAAGTAGCTCAAATTGACCTGTTTCATCACTATTAATTGTTAAAATTTTATTATTATTTTGAGTAAGTGTTAATTCATTATTATTAAATATAAAATTATATTTATTTAATGAAGGTGAGTTTTTAAGGGTTAAGATTTTATTCCATTTGCCTCTTCTCTCTTCAAGTTTTTTTTCAAATAATTGTGCTTGATTTAAATCTAAACCTTTAGAAAAAGCAAAAATTCTATCCCCAATAATTCCTATATTTTTTTTAATTTCGCAACTTTTAATCGTTTGAAAAGAAATGGATTTAACTGGACAATAATTTATTGAAGAAATAGATATGCTCATATAATCTTTAAATAATATGTCTTATCTTTCTTCAAATCAACTCAAACAGTATGAAGATGAGGGATTTGTTTCTCCAATAAATATTTTTTCAAAAGAAAAAGCAAAAGAAATTAGAAATGAAATTGAGTTAATTGAAAAAAAAATTCCTGACGAGTTAGAAAAATCAGGTAGGTATAATGCACACCTGATTTCACCCTTGTTAGATGAAGTAACACACAATTCAAAAATTTTAGATGCAGTTGAAAGTTTGATAGGAAAGAATATTCTGGTTTGTGGAACAACTTTATTTATTAAGAATCCTTATGAAAAAGGATTTGTGAGTTATCACCAAGATGCAAAATACATAGGTTTGGAGCCACATAATTGGGTAACTGCCTGGGTTGCAATAACTGACTCAAATGAAAAAAATGGATGTATGAGGATGTGGTCAGGATCTCATAAAGATAATTTAAAAGAACATGATCAAAAATTTAATGAAGGTAATCTATTAACAAGAGGTCAAACTGTAAAAAATGTACCTAAAGATAAAACTACTCCCCTAATTTTGAAAGCTGGCCAAATGTCTCTTCATCATCCTACTGTTGTTCACGGCTCTGACCTAAACAAAAGCAATGATAGAAGAATAGGTTTTGTAATTCAAAGCTATATCGGTACAGACGTTAAACAAATATTGGGAAAAAATAGTGTTCAGTTAGCAAGAGGTGTTGATGAATATAATTTTCATGAGAAAATAGGAAGACCTAATTTGCTAATGGACAAAAATGATATTGAATTAAAAAAAAAAGAGAATGATAATCTGCAGGAAATATTTTATAAAGGGTCAGTTAAAAAAGGAAGTTATTAATGAAAAAAAATAAATTGAAAAAAGATTCAATTCCATCACTTTTTGCAAAGAAATATATCTACTTTTATTATGCTTTTTTTTGGATAATTTTATTATTATTTGTATTTTCTAGATGAACAAAAGTATTATTTTAATCATCATCATAGTTCTTGCAATTGAACTATCTGGACATGGTATTATAGTTTCATTAATGAGATTACTTAACTCAATGGGTTAGTTAAGCTTTTGGTGGAAACTCATTTTTATTCATAAATGAAAAACCTCTTATAACAGCATCACGGTTAGAAATTTCATTATACCATCTTGTGAGATTTTTAAATTTAGATAATCCTATATCATGCCATTCATGACGAGCTATCCAAGGAAATGTTGCAATATCTGCAATGGAATAATTATTTCCTGATAAAAATTCATTAGTTGCTAAACTTTCATCCAACTCTTGGTATATTCTTTTTGCAATCTTAAAATATCTATCCTCTCCAAATTTACTTTTGCCAGGATTATAATAATGAAATTGATGATGTTGACCTAACATTGGTCCAATGTAACCCATTTGAGCCATTAACCATTGATTAATTTTTAGCCTTTCTTTATCGTTATAAAATTTTCCACTTTTTTCAGCTAAGTAAATTAATATCGCTCCAGATTCAAAAACATTTTGATCGTTTTCATGATCAATAATTACAGGAATTTTGCTAAAAGGACTTATTTTTTTAAAATCAGATTTAAATTGATCACCTTTATTAAGATCTACTTTGGTTACTTTATAATCATAACCAATTTCCTCTAGCATAATACTAATCTTTTTACCATTTGGAGTATTAGCTGATAATAATTCAATCACTTTTTACACCAAGTCGATTTTTTATCGTTTTTGATGAGGTAGTAAATTCAAATCTATATTTTTCGTTTGGTCTTGCTAGTTTAAAACATGCTCTAGCAGCTAAAGCACCTTCATGAAAACCTGATAATATTAGTTTTAATTTTCCTGGATAGCTGCATATATCTCCTACTGCATAGATCCCTTTTTGGTTTGTCTCAAATTTTTCTGTATCTACTTCAATAGTTTTTTTATCTATGTTCAGTCCCCAGTTTGCAATTGGACCAAGTTGCATAATTAATCCAAAAAAACCTAATGCATAATCTGTTTTAAGAGTTTTTGTTTCTTTATCATCATTTTTGATATCTATACTTTCTAATTGACCTTCTCCTTTTATTGCGTTCATTTGATACTTTGTATAAAGATCTATTTTCTTAGCTTTTGCGAGTTCATGTACTTTATCAACGGTCGCTTGCGCACCTCTAAAATCGTCCCTTCTGTGAACTAAATTTACCTTTGAGTTTTTCGATAATTCTAATGCCCAATCTAAGGCACTATCACCACCACCAAATATTGTTACTGTTTTATCTTTAAATATACTTTTATCTTTTATTGAATAAAGCACTGACTTATTTTCAAATTTTTCACATTCTTTAACTGAAAATTTTCTTGGTTCAAATGATCCTACACCACCTGCTATAATTACATTTGGAGTTGAAAATATTGTGCCGTTATTTGTTTTTACAATCCAGTTGTCACCTTCTTTTTTAACTTCATCAACTCTTTCTTTTAAGTGGAATTTGATATTAAAAGGTTTTATTTGATTAATTAAATTGTTAGTCAATTCTTCTCCAGTACACTCTGGTACAGCTGGAATATCATAAATAGGTTTATCTGGATAAAGTTCTATGCATTGGCCGCCAATTTTATCTAAGTTGTCAACAATCTCACAATCTAGGCCAATAAGTTTTAATTGATGTGCAGTAAATAAACCAGTAGGTCCTGCTCCAATAATTAATGCATCTGTTTTATTCATTTTCATCCCTGTTTCAGTGGAATGTCTACTGTAAGACCATCTAGTTCATCTGAAACTATTATCTGACAACTTAATCTACTATTTTTTTTTGGTTCAAAAGCCATGTCTAACATGTCTTCCTCCCCTTCTTCTTTTGCTGGAAGTTTATCAAACCACTCATCATTAACATATACGTGACATGTCGCACAAGCCATACCACCACCACAATCTGCATCAATTCCTGGAATATCATTTTGAACTGCTCCTTCCATAACAGACAATCCATTCTGAACCTCAATAGTATGATTTTGATTATCGTGAGTGATATAAGTTATTTTTGCCATGAGCTATATATAGTTATGCAAAAAAATAGGGCAAGTATGTGAAAACATACTCGCCCTAAAATTATTTAGTTATTTGGTAACTATTTTCTTGCTGCGCTACCAGAAACTGCAGCAGCCCAGATCACTAGACCAAATGCAATTTTGTTAATAAAGTCAGCTAAGTTGTAAACCACGTTAAGTGTGTTAGCGTCTACACCACCAGTTAGGTAACCAAATACATAACCTAATGGGTAAATAGCCCAACCTACAGTTACAATCATTCTCATTGCACCGAAGGCAGTTACAAGAGCTTTGTTTCCACTCTTATTAGCAGCTTTACCAGCTTCACCTGAGAATATTTCATAAAGAATGTATACCCAACCAGCCATACCGATAATAAAACCAAGTGTAGCGTTGATGTATCCAGCTTCTCCTAAATATCCACCGATTAACATTACTAATGAACCAATTAACAATCTCCAGAAAATTCCAGAGTTTGCTTTTCTCACAGCTACTAGAATTAAATAGAATTCTATCATCTGTAATGGCACAGTAATTAACCAGTCAATATATCTGTATACTGTTGGTGAATCGCCAGTGCTTACCCATACATCTCTCATGTACATGTAATGGATAAATGCAATACCAGTTACTAGACCTGCTACTGTTACTGATGTTTTCCATGCAGGATTAACAGTGCTTCTTTCCATGAAGAAGAACGCTGTTGCAGCCAACATACCCATTGAAATTACCCAAAAAGAAATTCCAACAAAGTCATCTTGTGCCAACATAGCGGTCGCAGCGTTTGCTACAGTTGTAACACCCACTAGGGCAACAGCTGTAAGAGCAAACAATTTAAGTTTTTTCATAAAAAACTCCCTCTTTAGTTAGTTTTTACTCGTTTTAGTTTATATAAACTAGACTTAGGTCTCCCTAAGTCAAAGTTGAGCTTAAATACCAAATTAATAGACTTTATAGAAGACTTAAATGTCATTTATTTACATTGATTTTGCTCGTTTTTTAAAATTAAATACAATTTGTGATTTAAAAACCACAATAAAAGTAACTATCGAATCAAGTTTATATGTCTAAAAAATTTCAAGAAATTTATGATCAATCAATTAAAAAACCTGAAAAATTTTGGCAAGAAGCAGCTGAAGATATCTTTTGGTTTAAGAAACCAACAAAAATTTTAAATAAATCTAAACATCCTTTCTACAAATGGTTTGAAGATGGGGTAACAAATACATGTTATAATGCTTTAGACATACATATAGATCAAGGTAGAGGAAAAAAAACTGCATTAATCTACGATAGTCCCATCACTGGTAAAAAAAGTAAGTTTACTTACGATGAATTAAGATCAAAAGTCTCTAAATTTGCTGGTGCATTGGAACAACAGGGGGCAAATAAAGGTGATAGAGTAATTATTTACATGCCAATGATACCTGAAGCAGTTATCGCAATGCTAGCATGTGCAAGAATTGGCGCAATTCATTCTGTTGTGTTCGGTGGATTTGCATCAAATGAATTAGCCAGTCGAATTGATGACAGTAAAGCAAAAATTTTAGTAACTGCATCATGTGGGTTTGAGCCTGGACGAACAGTTGAATACAAGCCTCTAGTTGATGAAGCTATAAAAATTGCTAGTCACAAGATTAAAAAGATGATTTTATTTCAAAGACCTGGTCACGAGGTAAAATTAAATGCTCCAAATGAAGTAAGTTGGGAAGAAGTAATTTCAAATGCTAAAGAAGTTGATTGCGTTGAGATAAATTCAAATGAGTTTGCTTATATTCTCTATACATCTGGAACAACTGGGACTCCAAAAGGTATAGTCAGAGATATTGGTGGTCACATTGTTGCTCTTAAATGGACTATGAAGAATATTTATAACATCGATGCAGATGATGTTTGGTGGTCTGCGAGCGACATAGGATGGATTGTTGGACACTCTTATATTGTTTACGCACCACTGTTTAAAGGATGTACTACAGTTTTGTTTGAAGGTAAGCCAGTAGGAACGCCCGATGCAGGAGCTTTTTGGAAAATTATCTCAGACTATAAAGTAAAATCATTATTTACAGCTCCAACAGCTTTTAGAGCTATAAAAAAGGAAGATCCTGAAGGTAAATTTTTTTCTAAATATGATTTAAGTAATTTCGAAAGTTTATTTCTTGCAGGAGAGAGAGCTGATCCAGATACAATCAAATGGGCAGAGAATTTACTAAAGGTTCCAGTGATAGATCATTGGTGGCAAACAGAGACTAGTTGGGCAATTAGCTCAAATTGTACTGGAATTGAAATGATGAAGACAAAATATGGCTCAGCCTGTAAAGCAGTTCCTGGTTATGATGTAAAAATAATTAAACCAGATCAATCATTAGCAAAACCAAATGAAATGGGAGATATAGTTGTTAAGCTTCCTCTACCTCCTGGAACATTCCCAACACTATGGAATGCAGATCAAAGATACAAAGAAAACTATATGTCTAACTATGAAGGATATTATCAAACATATGATGCAGGACATATTGATGATGATGGTTATATCTGGATTATGTCAAGAACTGATGACATCATAAATGTTGCGGGTCATAGATTATCCACAGGTGCGATCGAAGAAGTATTATCAGAACACCAATCAGTTGCTGAATGTGCGGTGCTTGGAATTTCTGATAAATTAAAAGGTCAATTACCTATTGGCTTAGTAGTTCTAAAATCTGGCGTAGATAAAGCTAATGAAACAATATCAAAGGAATGTGTGCAAATGGTTAGAGATAAAATTGGCCCAGTTGCAGCATTTAAAGTTGTAATTGTAATTAAAAGGCTACCTAAAACAAGATCTGGAAAAATATTAAGAGGAACTATTAGAAAAATAGCAGATAATATTGAATACAAAATACCACCAACAATAGATGATCCTATAATTTTAGATGAAATAAAAGAAGACTTGATTAAACATAAAATTTTAAACAATGGTTAAAACATATATAACTTTAATAATTGCAATATTTTTTGAAGTTGCAGGTACAATGTTAATCCCTGTAACACAAAATTTTACTAAACTTATCCCAACTGTTGCTCTTTCAGGATTTTATCTTTGTGCGATATATCTTCTAACTTATGTGGTTGCCAAACTTCCAATAGCCATTGTATATGCATCATGGAGTGGGCTTGGAGTTTTTACAGTCGCCATTCTTGGATATATAATTTTTAATCAATCATTAAGCTGGCAAGCTATTAGTGGATTATTTCTAATAGTAGTAGGTGTAATATTAGTAAATGTTTTTTAATTATTTTGTTAATGAATTAATTTCTTCAAAATATTTATTTAAATTACTCTTATAATTAAATCTAAACAAATTTTTATAACCATATTTTGCCAATCTCAAATTCTTTCTTTCATTTTTAGAAAAGTTTAAGATTAGTTTTGATAAACCTTTATAGTCTCTAATTTTAAATAACGATCCTGCTTTACCATTTAAAAGTATTTCCTTTGGTCCAGTTGGGCAATTAGAAGATATTATATAAGTTTTTAGAACTTGCGCCTCTAATAAGACATTAGGCAATCCCTCGTATAATGATGTTAGTATGAAAATGTCTGATAATTTAATCAATTTAATTGGATCATGATTGCTTCCTATTAATCTAACTCTTTTACTAAGATTATTTTTTTTAATAAAGTCTAATAATTCTTTTTTTTTATTTCCATCTCCAACAATTATTAGATCAAAATCAATTTGATGCTTAATTCTATCAACTGCTTTAAGCAATGTCATTTGATCCTTTTGATCAACTAATCTGCCTACATTAATCAAATTAAGTTTATTTTTATGAAACTTAATATTTTGATTAATTTTAGATCTCTTGATTACATCTTTAATATCTAATGGGTTATAAATGCAAATTGCATCTATATTAAATATAGATTTTAATTTTTTTTTGAATTCTAAACTATTAACTATAATCTTGTCTGCTAATCCTAAGATATATTTATAGCAAATGAATTTAAACAGGCTGCTTGACCATCCGTCTGGAGATGTATTTGATCTCACTATGATTTTCACTCCAAAAAGTTTACATAAAAGGGTGCAATAAATATTTCCTTGAAAACACAACACAATTATATTTCTATTTTTAAAAATTTGTATCAAAAGAATAAATAAACATAAAATATACTTTTTTCTTTTTCCTATTGAATTCCAAAATTTTGATCTTAATGAAATTAGCTTTATTTTATTATTGAATTTGTTTTTAAATTTATTTGAGATTGTAATTAAAGATATCTTATCAAATTTTGTAACTAAATAGTTTGATATATTTATTAAGTTTTTCTCAACACCCCCAATCTCCATTGTGGGCATGAAAATTAAAATTTTTTTTTTTGTCATAAAATTTTATAAATATTTCTCAAATGTTAAAAAAAATTGAAAAATACTAAAACTAAATTATCACTTTTCAAATATTAGTGGTTTTCCCTCAGCATCACCTAATATTTCTCCATCTCTCATTTTAATTTTACCACTAATAATTGTTAAGACTGGTGTCCCTTTGAATTTAAATCCATTAAATGGTGACCAAGCACACTTGCTTTCAATATCTTCATTTTTAATTTCGATTGTTTTATTCATATCAACAATTGTAAAATCAGCGTCATAACCTTTTTTAATAAATCCTTTATTTTTAATTCCAAAAATTTTTACAGGATTTTCGCAAACAAAGTTCATTAATTGATTCAATGTAAGTTTACCTTCATTTATATGATTCAACATTACAGGCATTAATGTTTGAACTCCAGGCATGCCAGAAGGGGTATTTGGATATACTTTATCCTTATTTTCTTTTAAATGTGGTGCGTGATCAGAGCCGATTGTATCATTCAAATTATTTCTTACTGCATACCATAATCTGTCATAATGAGACTTATCTCTCAAAGGTGGATTCATTTGAGCATAGGTACCAAGTTTTTCATAACAATCTGGAGCGTAAAGCGTTAAATGCTGTGGAGTAATTTCAAATGTAATATTTCCTTTATGCTGAGAGAGAAAATCAATTTCTTCTTTAGTTGTAATATGAAGTACATGAGCTTTTTTGTTATGCTTTTCTGCAATTCTTACAATTCTTCTAGTCGATGCTATTGCACATTCTGCACTTCTCCATATTGGATGTGAATTAACATCACCATCTTTAATTAATTTTTTATTAACTTTTAAAATTGCTTCATCTTCTGAATGAACTGCAACGACTTTTGATGCATTTTGAAAAACTTTATCTATATCATCTTCCTCGGCAACCAACAAATTTCCAGTTGAAGAACCAGCAAAAAGTTTAATTCCACAGCATCCTTCTAAACCTTTTAAACTTGCTAAATCATCTGTATTATTTGCTGTTGCCCCAAAATAAAAAGCATGATTGCAATACATTCTATTTTTAGCTAAATCTAATTTTCTTTGAAACTCTTTCATATTAGATGTTGGGGGATTTGTATTTGGCATTTCAAAGACACTTGTTATACCTCCTACAATTGCAGCTCTACTACCTGTATGAAGATCCTCAGTATCAGTTGACCCAGGTTCTCTAAAATGAGTTTGAGTATCTATACAACCTGGTAAAACAATCTGGCCCTCTGCATTAATTGTCTCTTTAGCTTGCTCTGAAATTTGACCAATCTGATTAATTTTTCCTTCTTTAATAGCAACATTTACGTCCTTTAATTGTCCGTCGATGTAACATTGTCCATTTTTGATTATAAGATCTAACATTTCTTGAAAATGTTATTATATTACAAACTATAATTAATCAATTATGAATCTTAAAAATGTTTACATATTAGATGATAGAGCAATACTATATGTAAACGGTGATGACGCAAAAGAATTTCTTCAAAACCTAATCAGTAATGATATAAATAAAGTAAGTGAAGAAAATAGTTGCTTTACATCTTTGTTAACCCCTCAGGGTAAATTTTTATATGAATTTATAATAGTCAGACATAAAAATGGTTTTCTCTTAGATTGCGAGAAATCCCAAGCAGATGGTCTTTATAAACAGCTAATTATCTATAAGTTAAGATCAAAAGTTGATATTCTAAACCTTAGCAATGAATTTGTAGTAGCAGCATTCTCATATGATAAATTTTTAACTTTTGATGGAGCTAAAGATAATCCTGGACTAACTTTAAAATACAGAGAAGATCCAATTCTTTTAGACCCAAGAAATAAATCTTTGGGTGCAAGATTAATTATAAATTTAGAAAAACTCTATTTATCTTTAAAAAAATTAGATTTACATAATGCAGATTTGAAAGAATATTATTCTTTAAGCCATAAACTTGGAATAGTACCAAAAGATTTAAATAAATTACAAAACAAATTATTTGGAATTGAATGTAATTATGAAGAATTAAATGGAATAGATTTTAAAAAGGGTTGTTATGTAGGGCAAGAAAATACTGCAAGGATAAAATTAAAGAATAAACTTTCAAAAAGACTATTCCCAATAAACTTAATTAATGGAAAACTTTATGAAGGAGAAAGTATTTACAATAAAGATATTGAAATTGGCAAAGTGCTAATTAATGAAGAATATCCATTCGCACTGATAAAATATCTAGATAAAAATTTTGAAGAAAATATAGAATTTAAAACTAAAGAGGCGGCTATAGAAATTAAAAAGCCCTATTGGATGTGGGAATAATAGTTAAATTTGGTGCGGTCGGAGAGACTTGAACTCTCATGGATTAGATCCACACGGCCCTCAACCGTGCCTGTCTACCAATTTCAGCACGACCGCATTGTGTGTCATAATAAGTGAATGACAATCATCTTTCAAATTGGTAAAAACCGTCATGGAATTTACACAAGAAGTGCGTAAAGCAACAGATCCTATTTATCAAAAGATTTCGAAGATAATGCCAGAAATAGAGTGGTCTGTGCATGCTCCGTATATTCACAGGATTAATGAGTTAAAAAAAGAAAAGAATGCAATCATTCTTGCACATAATTATCAAACTCCTGAGATTTATCATGGTATATCAGATGTTGCTGCAGACTCTTTAGCTCTAGCTATAGAGGCATCAAAAACAAGTGCGGACATAATAGTTATGGCTGGAGTGCACTTCATGGCAGAAACTTCAAAATTGATGAGTCCAGAAAAGAAAGTTTTGCTTCCAGATATGGGAGCAGGTTGTTCATTGTCATCATCTATAACAGGTAAAGATGTAAGGCTACTTAAAGAAAAATATCCAGGTGTACCAGTAGTTTCATATGTCAATACTTCAGCAGATGTAAAGGCGGAAACTGACATTTGTTGTACATCAGCAAACGCAGTAAAGATTGTAGAATCTTTGGGTGTTAAAAAAGTTATATTTTTACCAGATGATTACCTTGCAAAATATGTTGCCTCTCAAACAAATGTAGAAATTATTGCTTGGAAGGGGATATGCATGGTTCACGACCAATTTAATGAAAAAGAAATACATGACATTAGAAAAAACAATCCGGGTATTAAAATCATAGCACATCCAGAATGTCCCCCAGAAGTAATCAAAGCAAGTGATTTTGCTGGATCTACTGGTGGTATGATTGATTATGTCAAAAATAATCAGCCTAAAAAAGTTATGATGGTAACTGAATGTTCGATGAGTGATAATATTCAAGTTGAAAATCCTAATGTAGAATTTATTAGACCATGCAATCTTTGCCCTCATATGAAAAAAATTACCCTTCCAAAAATATTGGATTGTCTAGAAAATGAGACTGGTGAAATAATAATGGACAAAGAAACAATTGAAAAAGCTAGAATTCCAGTTGAAAGAATGGCTGCTATCGGCAGATAATTAGGTGTCAAAAATAAAACTCAGTAAAGAATTTATACGAAATACTGTAAAGCTTGCACTAAATGAAGACCTATTTCCTTCAGGTGATATTACATCCAGTTTAATTGAAAATAATAAAAGAATAACTGTTAAACTTTTATCAAATCAAAATGCTATAATCGGAGGGTTATTATTTGCAAAACAAGCTTTTAAATTAATTGATAACAAAACTAAATTTGTTGTAAAAAAAAAAGATGGTTTAAAAGTAAAAAAAGGATCTTTAATTGCAATTATCAAAGGTAAAGCAAAAAATATTTTAATTGCTGAAAGAGTAGCTTTAAATTTTTTATCTCACATTTCTGGCATAGCTACTTTAACAAACCAATTTGTTAAACTTGCTGGAAAAAAAACTAAAATTTGCTGTACTCGTAAAACGATTCCTAATTTAAGAGTATTACAGAAGTATGCTGTAAAGTTAGGTGGTGGTACTAATCACAGATTTAACTTAAGTGATGAATTTTTGATTAAGGATAATCATGTGGCTAGTTCAAATTTAAAATCCTTAGTTTTAAAAGCTATCAAAAATAAGAAAGGTAAAAAAATTACAGTTGAAGTTGATAATTTAAAACAACTTAAATCGATACTTGGTCTAAAATTTAATACAATTTTACTTGATAATATGAATATCAAAACTTTGAGAAAGTGTATTAAAATTGCAAAAAAAGATTATGAAACTGAAGCATCAGGGAATATTAATTTAAAAACAATAAAATCTGTTGCATCTACCGGTGTTGATAGAGTTTCGGTTGGAAGTATTACTCATAGCGCTACAGCAATTGATTTTAAATTGGAAATCTAAGAAACAAATTTTGACAAGTTTGGCTTAAAATAATTTGGTCCCTTCATCACTTTTCCTGATTCGTTGTAAATGGGTTTACCATTTTCATCTAACTTACTCATGTTTGAATTTTGTACTTCATCAAAACATTTATCTAAATCAATTCCAAATGCATGTCCCGCTCCGTAAGTAACATATAAGATATCTGTTAAGGCATCAGCAACCTCTAATAAATCCTTTTTATTTACTGCTTCTATGAGTTCTTGTAATTCCTCTTTAATGAGATTTATTCTTAATTTATTAATTTTATCAGTACTAAATGAAGGTAAAGTTTTGACTTCTTGGCCAAAAGTTTTCATAAAAGTTCCAACTTTGTTAAAATTCGACATATTGCTCCTGTATGTTTTTTAAAATTTATTGTATGTTAATTATTTATTACTGACAAATTAATCAATGAAATTAAGAAAAGAATTCGACAGT
>CACGBI010000005.1 GCA_902571235.1 uncultured Pelagibacteraceae bacterium | reverse complement strand
ATTTACCCTTTATCCAGAATTTTTTCCTGGGCCTTTATCTAAAGGTATTTATGGAAAAGCTTTAATTAATAAATTGTGGAGCTTAGATGTAATAAACATAAGAGATTCTGCCATTGATAAACATAAAACAGTTGATGATACTCCATATGGTGGAGGAACAGGGATGTTATTAAAAGCTGATGTTTTAGCAAATTCGCTTGATCAAAAAGTCAAAAAAGGAGAGAGAGTTTTTTATCTTTCACCCAAAGGTAAAAAATTTGATCAAAAACTTGCTCAAGATCTTTCAAAAGAAAAATCTATATCTTTAATTTGTGGTCACTTTGAAGGAGTAGATGAAAGAGTTTTAGCAACAAGGAATATTGAGGAAATTAGTATAGGAGATTACATTTTGTCTGGAGGCGAAACTGCTGCATTAGTAGTGCTGGATAGTATATTAAGACTTTTGCCAGGAGTTTTAGGAAATGATAAATCTTCAGTTGATGAAACCTTTGAAAATGGTCTTTTAGAGTACCCTCAATATACAAAACCCCAAATATGGGAGGAAAAATCGGTACCGGATGTATTATTATCTGGAGATCATAATAAAATTAAAGACTGGCGTTTATCTCAATCTGAGGCTATAACACGCGACCGAAGACCAGATTTGTGGCAAAAATATAAGAAAAATTAATTTGTTAAATATTAAAATGAAAACAATAGAAGAAATAAACCAACATAACGTTAAAAAAATTCTATCAGAAAAGAAGATACCAGAATTTTTTCCTGGAGATGTGGTTAAAGTTGGTGTCAGAATTACAGAGGGTAAAAAAGAAAGAATTCAATATTTTGAAGGTGTTTGTATCGCAAAAAAAAGTAGAGATATAAATTCATCGTTCACAGTCAGAAAAATTTCCTTTGGTGAAGGAGTGGAAAGAACATTTCCTTTGTATGGATCAGTAATAGATACAATCAAAGTGATAAGATCAGGAAAAGTAAGAAGAGCTAAACTTTATTATTTAAGAGACAGAACTGGTAAATCTGCAAGAATTGCGGAAAAAATTAGAAAAAAAATTGGATTTGATGTTAATGTTAAACCTGAAACTGTAAATGAAGATAATGTTGCTCCAGCAGCAGAAGCACCAGCAGCAGAAGCTCCGGCAGAAAAAAAGGTTAAAACAGAACAAAATCTAGAAAGTACACCAGAAAAAAAATAATTTTTTTTTCAATGTCTACGACTCTTTACGATAAAATCTGGAATGATCATCTTGTAGATCAACAAGAGGATGGAACAGCTCTTTTGTTTGTAGATAGACATTTGGTACATGAGGTTACTAGCCCTCAAGCTTTTGAGGGCTTAAGAAATTCAAACAGAAAAGTAAGGCATCCAAATTTAACTTTAGCTGTAGCAGATCATAATGTTCCTACTACTGATAGAACAAAAGGAATAGCTGATTTAGACTCAAAAATTCAGGTAGAGACATTAGAGGCTAATTGTAAGGAGTTTGGAGTACAACTTTTCAGTATGAATGATAAAAGACAGGGTATTGTCCATGTCACTGGACCTGAGCAAGGTTTCACTCAACCTGGAACTGTAATTGTATGTGGAGATAGTCATACAGCAACTCATGGAGCATTTGGTTCTTTGGCTTTTGGAATAGGGACTTCAGAAGTTGAACATGTATTAGCAACTCAAACATTGGTTCAAAAAAAAGCAAAAAATTTTAGAATTAATGTTAATGGCAAATTACCTTTAGGCGTAACATCAAAAGATGTAATCCTACAGATAATTGGAAAAATAGGAACTGCAGGTGGAACAGGCTGTGTTCTAGAATATTCAGGAGATTTAATAAAATCATTAAGTGTTGAGCAGCGTATGACTATTTGTAATATGACAATTGAGGGTGGAGCCAGAGCTGGGTTAATAGCACCTGATGAAAAAATATTTCATTATCTAAAAGATAGACCAATGTCCCCTAAAGGAGAAAAATGGGATAAAGCCGTTGATTATTGGCATACATTAAAAACTGACACTAATGCTAGCTTTGATAAAGAGATGAGTTTAAGAGCGGATGAGATTGTGCCAATGATTACTTGGGGAACCTCTCCACAAGATGTAATCACTATTGACGGAAATATTCCAAACCCAAAAAATGAGAAGGATGAAGATAAAAAAAATTCGTTAGAAAGAGCTTTGGAATATATGGGATTGAAGCCAGATATGGCTGCAAAAGATATTAAGATCGACAAGGTTTTTATTGGAAGCTGTACAAATGGAAGAATTGAAGATTTGAGAGAGGCGGCGCAAATTTTAAAAGATAAGAAAATAGCTTCTCATGTTCATGCCATGGTTGTACCAGGTTCAGGGTTAGTAAAAGAGCAAGCAGAACAAGAGGGATTAGATAAAATTTTCTTAAGCTCAGGTTTTGAGTGGAGAGAACCTGGATGCTCAATGTGTTTAGCAATGAATGCTGATAAATTGAAACCAGAAGAAAGATGTGCATCAACATCTAATAGAAATTTTGAGGGTAGACAAGGAAGGGGTGGCAGAACACATTTAGTTAGTCCTGGAATGGCTGCTGCAGCTGCAATTTCTGGAAATTTAGATGATGTTAGAAAGTATCAAAACTAAATGAGAAAGTTTAATACATTGAAAAGTATACCAGCATACTTACCAATAGTAAATATTGATACTGATATGATAATTCCAAAACAATTTTTAAAAACAATTAAAAGAACCGGTCTAGGAAAAAATCTATTTTTTGAAATGAGATATGATGATGATGGAAAATTGATTGATGATTTCGTTTTGAATAAGAGTCCCTATAATTCATCAAAAATATTAATTGCAGGTAATAATTTTGGATGTGGATCTTCGAGAGAACATGCGCCATGGGCATTGTTAGATTTTGGTATTACTTGCGTGATAAGTTCTAGTTATGCAGATATTTTTTACAACAATTGCTTTAAAAATGGAATATTACCAATAATTCTCGAAGAAGAAAAAATTAAAGAGCTTTCGGAATATGCAAAAAGAAAAGAAGAAATCTCGATAGATTTAAAAGATGAAAAAATAATTTATGGAAACAATGAAGTTTATTTCAAAATTGATCCATTTAAAAAAAAGTGTTTGTTAGAAGGTTTAGATGATATTGCTTTATCACTTAAAAAATCTAGTAAAATTGAAAATTTTGAAAAAAATTTAAAAGAAAAAAAACCTTGGATATTAAATGATTAAAGTCCGAAAAAGAAAAATATTACTACTTCCAGGTGATGGAATTGGCCCAGAAGTTATTGGGGAAGTTAAAAAAATTATAAAATGGTTTAATGATAAAAAATCTTTAGACTTCGAAATTGATGAGGATTTAGCTGGCGGATGTTCTTACGATAAACATGGAACTCCAATTACTGATGAGGTTTTTTATAAAGCATTAGAAAGTGCTGCAGTTATGTTAGGTGCTGTTGGAGGACCAAAATGGGATAATATTGAATTTTCAAAAAAACCTGAGAGAGCTTTACTGAAATTGAGAAAAGAATTAAAGCTTTTTGCGAATCTTAGACCAGCTATTTGTTTTGAACAATTAGTTGATGCTTCAACGCTCAAGCCAGAAGTTGTATCAGGATTAGATATAATGATAGTAAGGGAGTTGACAGGTGGAATTTATTTTGGTGAACCTAGAGGAATAAAACCAATTGAAAACGGTGAAAGAAAAGGGATTAATACTCATACATACACAACCAGTGAAATTACCAGAGTAGCTAGAGTTGCATTTGATCTTGCAAAAAAAAGATCAAACAAAGTTACATCTTGCGAAAAATCAAATGTTATGGAAGCCGGGCAACTTTGGAGGGAAGAGGTGCAAACATTACATGATAAAGAATATAGCGAAGTGGAATTAAATCATATGTTAGCCGATAATTGTTCTATGCAGTTATTGAGAAATCCAAAACAATTTGATGTCATAGTAACAGATAATTTGTTTGGAGATATGCTGTCAGATCAAGCATCCATGTTAACAGGGTCATTAGGTCTTTTGCCATCAGCTTCCTTAGGTGCAAAAAATCAAGATGGAGAAATGAGAGCTATGTATGAACCTATTCATGGTTCAGCACCTGACATAGCTGGTAAAGGAATTGCAAATCCTATTGCTTCAATTTTAAGTTTTGCCATGGCTTTAAGATACTCCTTAGACTTAGATAAAGAAGCAGAAGTTCTGGAAAAAGCTGTTCAGGACGTATTAAATGATGGTTTGAGAACTAAAGATATATTCTCAAAGGGTATGAAAGAAGTTTCAACTTCTCAAATGGGTGATGCGATAATTTCAAAATTGCAATAACCTTTCAATTATTCTAAACTATTTTTATGCCAAGCTACACCGCGCCAGTAGAAGATATGATGTTTCTCTTTGATAAATTAAGAGACAATAAAAATTATAATGAATTAGAAAAATATAAAGAGGTTACTTCAGATCTAGTTAAAAATATTTTAGATGAGGCTGCAAAAATTAATCAAAATTTAATTTTACCACTTGCAAAAGCTGGTGATGAAAATCCTGCAGTTTTGGAAAATGGAGTAGTAAGAACACCTCCAGGATACAAAGAAGCATATAGAAAATATATTGAAGATGGATGGACTTCCTTATCATGTGATCCAAAGTATGGTGGTCAAGGCATGCCCAAAACAGTTAGTGCATTTTTTGATGAGATGTTATCAGCTGCTAGTTTGTCATTTAAACTTTATAGTGAACTTAGTATTGGTGCATATAACTGTATAAATCATCACGCATCAGAAGAAATAAAAAATAAATATTTACCGAAAATAGTTGAAGGTAAATGGAGTGGCACTATGTGTTTAACTGAACCAGTTTGTGGGACAGATTTAGGACTTTTAAAAACAAAAGCGACAAAACAAGATAATGGAACATATAAAATAACTGGTCAGAAAATATTTATTACTTCAGGGGATCATGATTTAACAGAAAATATTATTCATTTAGTGATTGCTAGAGCAACTGACTCTCCATCAGGCACAAAAGGTATAAGTTTATTTTTAGTTCCTAAATTTTCAGTTAATGAAGATGGAAGTATTGGTCCAAGAAATGGAATCTCAACAGGATCTATTGAGAGCAAAATGGGCATTAAGGGCTCTGCTACATGTGTATTAAATTTTGATGAAGCTACTGGTTATATGATTGGAAAAAAAGATAAGGGTTTAAATGCAATGTTTACCATGATGAATCTTGAAAGAATAGTTGTTGGTATTCAGGGTTTAGGAATTTCAGAAATTGCGTATCAAAACTCACTTGCTTATGCAAAAGAGAGAAAACAAGGTAAAACTAATAAAACTAAATCAACTAATGGTGCTGATTTTATTATTGAGCATGCAGACATAAGAAGATCATTATTAAATATGAAATCAATAATAGAAGGTGAGAGAGCATTATGTTTTTGGTTATCTCAACAAACTGAGGTTAGTCTTAACCATCCAGATGATAAAGTTCGCCAGGAGGCATCGGATTATGTTTCGTTAATGACGCCGGTCGTAAAAGCATTATTTACAGACTTAGGTATGGAAATTACAAATGATGCTATGCAAATCCATGGAGGTTATGGTTATACAAAAGATCAAGGAATTGAACAGTTATATAGAGATAATAGAATAACACCAATATACGAAGGCACAAATTCAGTACAAGCAGCAGATTTGGTTTTTAGAAAATTATCTAATAAAAATGGGTATATAATTGATAAATTTATAAATTTAATTAAATCTGAAACTGATTTAGACAACGATAATATAAGGCCATTCACGAAAGAATTTAAGTATTATTTGGATATTTTGACTAAGTTTAGTGAATGGGTAAATCAAAAAACGAAAACTGATAAAGATGATGTTAGTGCTGCTGCGAATGATTATCTAAAAACGCTTGGTTTTGTTTCGGTTGCTTATGCTTGGATAAAGATTCTGGGTGTAAGTTTTAAAGATTACAATGAAAACAAAAATTTTTATGATGATAAGATAAACACTGCAAAATTTTATTTTGACAAAGTTCTACCTAGAGCTGAGCAACATTATAAATCAG
The DNA here is from genome assembly GCA_902571235.1 of uncultured Pelagibacteraceae bacterium. Classification (GTDB taxonomy): domain Bacteria; phylum Pseudomonadota; class Alphaproteobacteria; order Pelagibacterales; family Pelagibacteraceae; genus Pelagibacter. The sequence goes on along the minus strand of CACGBI010000005.1, from coordinate 52,567 downwards.
CTATTTCTGGAAGCTCGAATATAATGAATTTTAAGTTTAACTAAAATGAGTCATTACGATACAAATTTGGATAAAAATGCTGCAAATTATGTTCCTTTAACACCTTTATCTTTTTTAGAAAGAGTAAAAGAAGTTTACCCAAATTATGAGGCAATAGTTTATGAGGATAGAAAATATACTTGGAGTGAAGTTTACAAAAGAACTATCAAATTTGCTAGTGCACTAGAAAAAATTGGCATCAAAAAAGGAGACACTGTTTCATTTTTAGCTTTTAACACTCCAGAAATTTTTGAGGCTCACTATTCAGTTCCAATGACTGGTGCTGTTTTAAATACAATTAATATTAGATTAGACGCTAATACTATCTCATATATTTTAAATCATAGTGATGCAAAAGTATTAGTAGTAGATAGACAACTTCATATCGAAGTAAAAAAGGCTTTAAGTAAATTAGATAAAAAAATTATTGTAATTGATATTCATGATAAATTTGCAGATCAGTCAAAATTAGAAAAAATTGGTGATTTAGAATATGAAAAATTTCTTAATACTGGTGATGATAATTATGTTTGGAAAATGCCAGAAGATGAGTGGCAAGCTATATCCTTAAGTTATACTTCAGGCACAACTGGAAATCCTAAAGGCGTTGTTTATCATCATAGAGGCTCATATCTAATGTCAACTGGAAGTGCAGTTGCTTGGAATATGCCTAGTAGACTAAATTTTTTAACAGTTGTTCCAATGTTCCACTGTAATGGTTGGTGTTACCCATGGACAGTTCCAATGTTAAATGGAAGGACTATTTGTTTACGAAACATAGATGTTAAAAAAATTTTTGAGTTAATTGATAAATATGATGTTACTCATTTTGGAGGTGCTCCAATAGTATTAAATATGATAACAGGTGCTCCTGAAAGTGACCGAAAAAAAATAAAAAATAAAGTTCATGTGCTTACTGCAGGCGCTCCACCTCCAAGTATAATTTTCAAAAAAATGAAAGAACTTGGTTTTGAAGTGATGCATGTTTATGGCCTAACAGAAACGTATGGTCATGTCACACAGTGTGCTTGGAATGATGATTGGAATGAATTTGACGAAGAGAAGCAAAATGAAATTAAAGCAAGACAAGGCGTTCGATATCCCAACCTTGAAGGAGCAGCAATTATGGATCCCGAAACCATGAAAGAAGTTCCAAAAGATGGCAAAACAATTGGTGAAATTATGTTGAGAGGAAACGTGGTAATGAAAGGTTATTTTAAAGATAAGGCTGCAACTGACAAGGCTATGGCTGGTGGATGGTTTCATTCTGGAGACCTAGCGGTAATGCATCCAGATGGATATGTTAAAATACAAGATAGATCAAAAGATATAATTATTTCTGGTGGAGAAAATATTTCATCAATTGAAATAGAAAACACTTTAAGCAAACATCCCTCAGTATCAATTGCTGCTGTAGTAGCTAAACCTGATGAAAAGTGGGGAGAAGTTCCTTGTGCATTTATAGAAATGGTTAAAGACAAACCTACCACAGAGAAAGAATTAATAACATTTTGTAAAGAAACTTTGGCTGGTTTTAAGGTTCCTAAACAGGTTGTTTTCTGTGAATTACCAAAAACTTCTACAGGTAAAATTCAAAAATTTGAACTTAGAAAAAAATTTTAGGTAATTGATTGATAATAACCATACAAAATAAAAGTGTTCATGCTTCTGATGCTGGGCAAAGCATAGAAAATTCTAAAGATACCATAGTATTTTTGCATGGAAGTGGCTTATCGCATATTGTCTGGTCTCTTACAGAACAATTTTTTTCAAATAAAAATTTCAATGTTTTATCAATTGATCTACCTGGACATGGAAATTCTGAAGGTCCTTGTTTGGATAGTATTGAAAAAATTGCAGATTGGTTAGAAAAAGTTTTCGCAGAATTAAATTTAAAAAATATAATTCTTATTGGTCATTCACAAGGTTGCCTAGAGGCACTTGAATATTCATTTAAATATAAAAGTAGATTAAAAAAAATAGTTTTTGTTGGGGGTTCTTATCGAATGCCTGTTAATAAAGATCTTATTGACTTAGCGTCAGATGGAGATTCTGATGCAGTTAAATTAATGATGAAATGGGGCTATGAAGGTTCAAAAAAATTTATCGGTGGAAATCCAGTAGAAAAAATTATCCAGTCACCAAGAGATATTAGTGAAATTTTAGCTATTGATCTTATTGCATGCAATAATTATCAAAACGGTTCTGAAGCAGCAAAAGCTATAAACTGTCCAACTATGTTTATATTGGGAGAACTCGACAAGATGGCTAATTTAGAAAATGGAAAAAAATTTGCAAATTTAGTCAAAAATTCAATCACTCATGTAATTAGTGGTTCAGGACATATGATTATGATTGAAAAAGCTTTTGAAATGCGAGAGAAGATTTTGGAATTTTTAATTAAATGAAAAACTATTCAATAGCAAAATCTAGAAGATTAAGGAGTACTCCCTACACTTCAAGAATAGAAAAACAAGGCGTAACAACTTACACAGTTTATAATCATATGTTATTGCCAGCGGCTTTTGGATCAATTGAGGACTCATATCATCACTTAAAAAAAGATGTTCAGGTTTGGGATGTTGCTGCAGAAAGACAAGTTGAAATTTCAGGAAAAGATTCTGCTAGACTAGTTCAGCTAATGACTTGTAGAGATTTGTCAAAATCTAAAATTGGCAGATGTTACTATTGTCCTATTATTGATGATAATGGAAATTTAATTAATGATCCAGTTATACTTAAATTATCAGAAGATAAGTGGTGGATTTCTATTGCAGATTCTGATGTTATCTTTTTTGCAAAAGGACTTGCATCAGGAAATAAATTTGAAGTAAAAATTTTAGAACCAAAAGTAGATATAATAGCAATACAAGGTCCTAAATCTTTTGGATTGATGGAAAAAGTTTTTGGTAAAGCAATTACTGAATTAAAGTTTTTTGGATTTGATTACTTTGATTATAAAGGAACAAAACATTTGATTGCCAGATCGGGTTGGTCAAAACAAGGTGGTTATGAAGTTTATGTTGAAAATACATCGTCAGGCCAAGATTTATACGATCATCTTTTTGAAATAGGTACAGAATTTAATGTAAAACCTGGCTGCCCAAATCTTATTGAAAGAATTGAAAGTGGTCTTCTTTCTTATGGAAATGATTTTGACAATCAAGACAACCCTTTTGAATGTGGTTTTGAAAAATATGTTAATTTAGATTCAGAGGTAGTTTTTTTGGGTAAAGATAAGCTAAAAAAGATTAAATCTGATGGAATTAAAAGAAAACTAATGGGAGTTCAAGTTGAAACAAATAAAATTAGTTTAACAGGTTCAGTCAATATTATGAATAATGATGGAAACTTAATAGGAGATCTTAGATCTGCATGCTATTCACCTCATTTTAAAAAAGTGATAGGAATTGCAATGATAAATGAGCCTTTTTGCAAAGTGTCAGAGACTGGTAAGATTGAAATTGAAGGAAAAAATATAGCTCTTAAAGTTTGCGAATTACCTTTCATCTAGTATAAAACTTACATCATGGATATTGCAATAGTCGGCGCAACAGGAAATGTTGGTAGAAAAACATTAGAAGTTCTTGAGAAAAAAGATCTTTCTATTGATAATCTATATTTGTTAGCATCATCTAAAAGTGTAGGAAAAAAAATTAATTTCAAAGGTGTGGACTATAAAATTCATGATTTAGAAAGCTTTGATTTTTCTAAAGTTAAAATATGTTTTTTTGCTGCAGGTGGAAAAATTTCAGAAAAATTTGCTGAAAAAGCTGCAAAAAATTGTTTAGTAATAGACAACTCAAGTCATTTTAGAATGGATCCAGAGGTTCCTTTAATAGTGCCACAAGTTAATCCTGAGGATTTAAAGACTATTAAGAAAAATATTATAGCAAATCCAAACTGTTCAACTGCTCAATTAGTAATCGCTCTTAAACCTTTACACGATTTGTTTTCAATTAAAAGAATAGTTGTATCAACATATCAATCTGTTTCAGGAGGTGGTAAAGCTCCTATGGATGAGTTAATTGAACAAACTAAATTAGCACTAGATGGAAAAAAAATTAGTTCAAAAAACTTTACAAAACAAATAGCTTTTAATGCTATTCCACATATAGATGTGTTTTCTGAAGATGGTTATACTAAGGAAGAAATTAAAATGACTAATGAGACAAAAAAAATTTTAGACAATAAAATAGATTTAACAGCCACTTGTGTAAGATTACCTATATCTGTTTCTCACTCTGAATCGGTAAATATTCAATTTGAAAAACCTTTTTCAATTGAAAAAGTTAGAGAAGCTTTAGATAATTTTGAGGGTTGCAAAGTTATTGATGACAGATCAGATGGTGGATATTCAACTCCTCTTGAAGCAGAAGGTCGAGATGAAACTTTTATTTCAAGAATAAGAGAGGACAAGACCATAAAAAATGGATTAAATTTATGGATTGTTTCAGATAATTTACTTAGAGGGGCAGCTTTGAATTCGGTAGAAATAGCCGAAACATTAATTAAAAATAATTTCTATGCAAAATAAAAGTCCTTTATCTCCTCATATCCAAATTTATAAATGGCATATTTCTTCCTTGGTATCTATCTCCCATAGAATTACAGGTATTATTAATATTATAGTAATAACACTTATTTGTTTATGGGCGTCGCTGCTTTTATTGGGTGAAAGTAGATATGAAACAATAAATTCATTATTAGATTCATATATAGGAAAATTTATTATATTAGGAATTATTTGGTCTTTTTCTTTTCAGGTCTTAAGTGAAATAAGACACTTGATTATGGATCTTGGTTATGGATTTGAATTAAAAACAACAAAAATAACAGGCTTAATTGTAATATTTGGCTCTATAATTTTAACAGTTATTTTTTATTTAATTGGAAAAAATTTTTTTTAAAATGATAAATGCTACTAAAAAATGGATTTTTTTAAAGATTAGTGGAGCGATATTAATTCCATTAATGTTATGGTTTATAATTAATTTGAGCATTATTTATGATCAAGAATACTCGAATGTTGTAATCTTTTTTACAAACACAAAATCAAAATTTTTATTCAGTATTTTTATTATTAATGCTTATTTTTTTTCAGCGTTAAGTATTAGTGAAGTTTTTGAAGATTATATAGCAAATGATAAAATCAAAAATGTCGCAAATATGCTTTTATATGTTTCTGCAGTAGCAATTCCAGTAATTACTATTATATTAATTTCTTGGTTATGAGCTCTTCTTATAAAATAATTGATCACGAATACGATGTAGTAGTTTTAGGGGCTGGAGGCTCAGGGTTAAGAGCAGCGGTAGGTTTAAGTGAAGCGGGCTTAAAAACTGCATGCATCTCAAAAGTGTTTCCAACAAGAAGTCACACTTCAGCAGCTCAAGGAGGTATTTCGGCATCGCTTGGTAATATGGGTGAAGATGATTGGCGTTGGCATATGTATGATACCGTCAAAGGAGCGGATTGGTTAGGAGACCAAGACAGCATTGAATATCTTTGTAAGGAAGCACCAAAAGCAGTGATTGAATTAGAAAAATATGGTGTTCCATTTAGTAGAACAGAAGATGGAAAAATATATCAAAGACCATTTGGTGGTATGACTAAAAATTATGGCAATGGAATTGTTCAAAGAACTTGTGCTGCTGCTGATAGAACAGGTCATGCAATTTTACATACTTTATATGGACAAGCTCTAAAACATAAAACAGAATTTTTTATAGAGTATTTTGCGCTAGATTTATTAATGAAGAATGGAGAGTGTAAAGGTTTAATAGCATGGAATCTTAATGATGGAACTATTCATAGATTTAGAGCTCATGCAGTTATTATTGCAACAGGTGGTTATGGTAAAGTTTATTACTCAGCAACTTCTGCCCATACTTGTACAGGAGATGGTAATGCAATGGTTTTAAGAGCAGGCTTACCTTTACAGGATATGGAATTTGTACAGTTTCATCCTACGGGAATATATGGTCATGGTACTTTAATAACAGAAGGTGCGAGAGGAGAAGGAGGCTATCTTACAAACTCTAAGGGTGAGAGATTTATGGAAAGGTATGCACCTAAGGCAAAAGATCTAGCATCACGAGATGTTGTAAGTAGATCAATGTCAATTGAAATTAATGAAGGAAGAGGTGTTGGAAAAGAACAAGACCATGTTCATTTAAACTTAAGTCATTTAGATAAAGAAATTATAGAAAGTAGACTGCCAGGCATAACAGATGCAGCAAGATTATTTGCTAATGTAGATGTTACTAAAGAGCCAATTCCAGTTGTGCCGACAGTTCATTATAATATGGGTGGTATTCCCACAAATTATAAAGGGGAAGTATTAACGGTAAATGGATCTGAAAAAACTGTTCCTGGATTGATGGCTATTGGTGAAGCTGCATGTGTTTCAGTACATGGAGCTAATAGATTAGGATCTAACTCTTTAATAGATCTTGTAGTTTTTGGAAGAGCTGCTGCAAAAAGAGCAGCAGAATTAATTAAACCAGGACAACCTCATGAAGAAATTGGTGAGTCAGAGACACAAAAATGTCTAGATAGATTTGATAAAATTAGAAATTCTGAAGGAAATACAGGAACCGCCGAACTAAGATTATCTATGCAAAAAACAATGCAATCAAAATGTGCAGTTTTTAGAACAGAAAAAACACTAAAAGAGGGAGTTAAAGAAATAAGAGATACCTACGATGGATTGGATTCATTATCGGTTAAGGATAAATCATTGATATTTAATACAGATTTAGTTGAAACATTAGAATTTGATAATTTGATAAGACAAGCAGTGGTTACAGTAGATTCAGCTTATCATCGAAAGGAAAGTAGAGGTGCCCATGCAAGAGAAGATTTTCCAAAGAGAGATGATGAAAAGTTCATGCAACACACTCTAGCTTGGTGCAATGGTAAAGAAACAAAAATAAGTTACCGAGAAGTTCATAAATCAACTTTAACTAATGAAGTTCAGTATTTTCCTCCCCAAGAAAGAGTTTATTAATGGTACAAATAAATTTACCTGAAAATTCAAAAGTAAATAAGGGTAAATATTTTAAAGATAAAACAGGCTCAAAAAATTTAAGAAAAGTAAACATATATAGGTGGGATCCAACTTCTGGAGAAAATCCTAGGATTGATACCTATGAGGTTGATATGGATAATTGTCCCTCCAAAGTTTTAGATATTCTAAATAAAATTAAAAATGAAATAGATCCAACAGTAGCTTATAGAAGATCGTGTGCTCATGGAGTTTGTGGATCTTGTGCAATGAATATGGGTGGAAAAAATGGTTTAGCTTGCACTACACCTCATGCTGATATTGAGGGTGATATAGATATTTATCCCTTACCTCATTTAAAAGTAAAAAAAGACTTAATAGGTGATTTAGATGGTTTGTATAAACAATATCAATCAATTGAACCATGGTTAAAATCAAACTCTAAATCTGAGACCACTGAAATTATTCAGTCAAAGGAGGATAGAGAGAAATTAGATGGAGCATACGAATGTATAATGTGTGCTTGCTGTTCAACTTCTTGCCCAAGTTATTGGTGGAATGGTGATAAATATTTAGGTCCTGCTGTTCTTTTACAAGCATACAGATGGATTGTGGATAGTAGAGATGAAGAGAGAGAAGCGAGATTAAAAAAAGTAGCAGACGAATTAAAACTTTATAGATGCCATACAATATTAAATTGTACAAGCGCATGTCCTAAAGGATTGAATCCTGCAAAAGCAATAGCGGAAATAAAAAAAATGTTAGCAGTCGCTAACATTTAAACAATAGACTAATAAGAGTTTTTAATCTAAAAGATCGTATTCATGAAATTAATTGAACATTTTGTAGGCGGAAAAATAATCCCCGGTAATTCAGATAAAAAAGGTAAGGTTTTTAACCCAGCGACAGGTGAACAAGAAAAAGAAGTAAGGTTAGCTTCTAAATTAGATCTAGATCAAGCAGTCAAAGTTGCACAAAAAGCTTTTGAAGAATGGTCATTAAAACCATCACTTGTAAGAGCTAGAGTTATGTTTAAATTCAAAGAATTAATAGAGAAAAATTCAGATGAACTTACTAAATTAATAGTCTCTGAACATGGAAAAGTTTATGAAGATGCTAAGGGATCTTTAACAAGAGGTTTGGAAGTTGTTGAATTTGCATGCGGAATACCTAATTTACTTAAAGGTGAATTTTCAGAAAATGTTGGAACAAATGTTGATAGCTGGTCAATGCGTCAACCATTAGGAGTTGTGGCAGGTATAACACCTTTCAACTTTCCTGCGATGGTGCCAATGTGGATGTTTCCTATAGCAATTGCGTGTGGAAATACTTTTATATTAAAACCATCTGAAAAAGATCCATCTTGTGCAATTAAATTGGCAGAATTATTAAAAGAAGCTGGTCTTCCGGATGGAGTTTTTAATGTTGTCAATGGAGATAAAGAAGTTGTAGATGGGATCTTAACGAATAAAGATATCAAGGCAGTAAGTTTTGTAGGATCAACACCAATAGCAAAATATATTTATGAGAATTCTGCAAAAAATGAAAAAAGAGTTCAGGCTTTAGGAGGTGCAAAAAATCATTTAGTTGTCATGCCAGATTGTGACTTAGATGGAGCAGTAAATGGCTTAATGGGGGCCGCTTATGGTTCTGCGGGTGAAAGATGTATGGCTCAATCAGTTGCGGTAGCTGTTGGAGATATAGGAGATGAATTGGTATCAAGATTATCAAAAAAAGTAGAGGTTTTAAAAGTTGGTCCTGGAATGGATAAAAGTTCTGAGATGGGACCTTTGGTTACTAAAGAGCATCTAGAAAAAGTAAAAGGATATGTTGATTTAGGCGTAAAAGAAGGTGCCAAGTTAGTTGTGGATGGTAGAAATTTAAAATTACAGGGTTATGAGAAGGGTTTCTATATCGGAGGATGTTTGTTTGATCATGTAAAGAAAGAAATGAGAATATACAAAGAAGAAATATTTGGACCAGTTTTATCTGTAATAAGAGTAAAAAATTTTGAAGAAGCTACAAAACTTATTAATGATCATGAATATGGAAACGGGGTTAGTATTTATACCAGAGATGGTGATGCAGGAAGAACCTTTTCGAGCAAGATACAAGTTGGAATGGTTGGTATTAACGTTCCTATTCCAGTTCCAATGGCTTTTCATAGTTTTGGTGGTTGGAAAAGATCACTATTTGGAGACAGTGCAATGCATGGTATGGAAGGAATAAAATTTTATACAAAACTTAAAACAATAACTTCAAGATGGCCTTCTGGAATTAGATCAAACGCTGAGTTCGTAATGCCAACAATGAAATAAGGAGACATATTAATGAGTAAGATATCTTTAATTGGTGCCGGCCAAATAGGAGGAACACTTGCCCATCTAATTGGAACAAAAGAAATTACAGATGAAGTTGTTCTTTTCGATGTTGCAAGCGGAATAGCTAAGGGTAAAGCTCTAGATATTGCTCAATCATCATCAGTAGATGGTTTTAATGTGAAATTTTCAGGTACTGATGACTATAAGGATATCAAAGACTCAGATGTAATTATTATAACCGCAGGAGTTCCAAGAAAACCTGGGATGAGTAGAGATGATCTACTTGGTATAAATTTGAAAATTATTAAACAAGTTGCTGGTGGAATTAAAGAGAACGCACCTAACGCTTTTGTAATTTGTATTACAAATCCTTTAGATGTAATGGTTATGGCTTTTCAAAAATTTTCAGGATTACCAGCAAATAAAGTAGTTGGTATGGCTGGAATTTTAGATAGCTCTAGATTCAAATTATTTTTGTCTTTAGAACTTAATGTTCCTGTAAAAGAAATAGATGCAATGGTTATGGGTGGTCATGGAGACACCATGGTACCAATGCCAAGATTTACAAAAGTTTCAGGAAAACCTTTACTTGATATTGTAAAAGAAGGAAAAATTTCTCAAGAAAGATTAGAAGAAATAAATCAAAGAACTAGAGATGGGGGTGCTGAGATAGTTAAATATCTTGAAAAAGGATCAGCATTTTATGCACCTGCAGCATCAGGAGTTCAGATGGCAGAAGCATACTTAAAAGATGAAAAAAAATTACTACCATGTGCTATTCAATTAAATGGAGAGTATGGGGTAAACAATGTTTATGCAGGTGTTCCAGTGATTATAGGGAAAGATGGAGTGGAAAAAATTGAGCAAATTGATTTAGATGATAAAGAAAAAAAAGAATTTATGCATTCTATCGATGCAGTTAAAGCTCTTTGGGAAGCAGCATCTAAAATAGATCCTGATCTTTCTAAGTAATAATGAACATTCACGAACATCAAGCTAAACAAATTCTAAAAAAGTATGGAGCGATTGTTCCCGAAGGTGTATTTGCTCTAACTGTTGATGAATTAGTAGAAAAAGCTAAAACATTAAATACAAAAAAATATGTTCTAAAAGCTCAAATCCATGCAGGTGGAAGAGGTAAAGCGGGAGGAGTAAAAATATTAGATAGTATTGAAGAGTTAAGTGAGGCAGCTAAAGATATGATGGGAAAAACTTTAGTTACTCACCAAACAGGTCCTGAAGGAAGAGAAGTAAAAAGATTATATGTAGAGGAATCATCAAATATAAATAAGGAATTTTACTTATCATGTTTAGTTGATAGATCTAGTTCTAAAATAGCTTTCATATCTAGCGACCAAGGTGGAATGGATATAGAAGAAGTGGCGAGCAATTCACCTGAAAAAATTATAACAACTAAAGTTGATATGAATAATGAAATTTCAGACAAAGATTGTGAGAAGATAATTAAAATCTTTAATTTAAATGATAGTGTTAAAACACAAGCAATTTCACTAATTAAATCAATTTATCAAATGTTCGTGAGCACAGATGCAAATATGGTTGAGATCAATCCACTAATCTTAACTAAGGAAGAGAAAATAATTTGTTTAGATGCAAAAGTAAACTTTGATTCTAACGCTTTATTCAGACACCCAGAAATTGTTGAGTTAAGAGATTTAAATGAAGAGGATCCAACAGAAATAGAAGCAAGTAAACATGATTTAGCTTATGTAAAATTAGATGGAAGTATTGGTTGTATGGTTAATGGTGCAGGTTTGGCTATGGCAACCATGGATATAATTAAATTATATGGAAAAGAGCCAGCTAATTTCTTAGATGTTGGTGGTGGGGCTTCAAAAGAAAAAGTTTCAGCAGCTTTGAAGATAATTCTATCAGACAAAAATGTTAAAGGAATTTTAATTAATATTTTTGGAGGAATAATGAGATGTGATGTTCTTGCTCAAGGAGTGGTAGATGCAGCTAAAGAAATAAACATTAGTGTTCCATTAGTTGTCAGACTTGCAGGGACAAATTTTAAAGAAGGAAAAGAAATATTAGATAATTCAGGATTAAAATTAATATCTGCTGAAAATTTAGATGATGCTGCGAAAAAAATTGTAGAGGCAATCAAGTAAGATGTCTGTTTTAGTAAACAAAAATACAAAGGTAATCTGTCAAGGCTTTACAGGTGCACATGGTACTTTTCACTCTGAGCAAGCAATTAAATATGGAACTAATTTAGTTGGAGGTGTAACTCCAAAAAAAGGTGGTCAAAGACATTTAGAAAGACCTGTTTTTAATAGTGTTATCGAAGCAAAAGATAACGTTGGTGCAGATGCAACAATGATTTATGTTCCTGCAAAATTTGCTGCTGCCGCGATTATAGAAGCAATAGATGCATCAGTAGAATTAATTGTTTGTATTACAGAAGGTATTCCAGTTCAGGATATGCTTAAGGTAAGACAAAAATTAAATGGCTCGAAGAGTAGATTGATTGGACCAAATTGCCCAGGAATTATCACACCAGATGAATGTAAAATTGGTATTATGCCAGCGGTCATTCATAAAAAAGGAACGGTTGGCATAGTATCAAGATCAGGTACCCTAACCTATGAAGCAGTAGCCCAAACAACAGAAAATGGACTTGGTCAATCCACTTGTATTGGAATTGGTGGAGATCCGATAAATGGTACAAATTTTATAGATTGTTTGGATTTATTTTTAAATGATGATGAAACACAGTCAATTTTAATGATTGGAGAAATTGGAGGAACAGCTGAGGAAGAAGCTGCGGAATTTGTGAAAAATCATAAAATCAAAAAACCTATAGTTGGATTCATTGCGGGAATCACTGCCCCAAAAGGAAGAAGAATGGGACATGCAGGAGCAATTATTTCAGGTGGGAAAGGTGGTGCAGAGGATAAAATTAAAAAAATGGAAGAATGTGGCATTACAGTTGCTAAATCACCATCAATAATTGGTAAAACTTTATTTAATAAACTGTCTAATTGAAAAATAATGTTAGGGTTATATATTAAATAAAATAAAGATGTCTTCATCAAAAAATCTTGATTATGAAAAAACTTCATTTTTAAACAAGTCTAATAGTGCATTTATTGAACAAATGTATCTTAAGTTTGTTAACAAGGATCCAAATTTACCAGTTAGTTGGAGAGATTATTTTGAAGGAATTGGAGATGAATTTAATGTTATTGCAAAAGAAATCAATGGACCTTCATGGAGTCCAAAAAAAAATAAAGTGGAGATTGATGAACTTCAAAAAAAAATTGAAGAGGGAGATAATAATTTAAATGAAACTATTGCTTATGATAAAAATGTAAACTCATCTAGATCTAACGAAGACTCGATTAAGGCTGTTTCGATGATAAGATCTTACAGGCAAAGAGGACATCTTATTGCAAAATTAGATCCACTAGGTTTATTAAAATCAGATTATTTAGATGAATTACATCCAGAATCATTTGGTTTTAAAAAAGAAGATTATAAGAAAAAAATTTATTTAGGGGGAGTTACAAATAAACAATATTCAAATATTATTGAAATATTAAGTTTTTTAAAAAAAACTTATTGTGGACCGATTGGTTATGAATATATGCATATTTCAAATCCTACAGAAAGGAAATGGTTCAGAGACCGTATTGAGTTGTCTAAAGATAATTTAAATTTTACTAAGAATGGCAAAGAAGCTATTTTAAACAAACTTATTCAAGCAGAGGGTTTTGAGAAGTTTCTTCACAAAAAATATGTTGGAACTAAAAGATTTGGATTAGATGGAGCAGAAAGTCTAATACCAGCTCTAGAACAAATAATTAAAATTAGTGGGCAATCAAAAGCAAAAGAAGTAAAGATCGGCATGTCTCACAGAGGCAGGCTGAATGTTTTAGCTAATGTTTTGCAAAAATCTTATAAAAGAATATTTAATGAATTTGCTGGAGAATTTGAAACATCATCAGATGAGGAAGCAGGAGATGTAAAATATCATCTTGGTGCATCATCTAATAGAGAATTTGATGGAAATTCGGTTCATGTTAGTTTGACAGATAACCCTTCACATTTAGAGGCAGTAAATCCAGTTGTGCTTGGTCAAACTAGGGCAAAACAATATTTCCATAAGGACAAAGAAAGAAAAAAAGTAATACCAATATTAATTCATGGTGATGCTGCTTTCGCAGGTCAGGGTGTTGTAGCTGAATGTTTCGCAATGTCTGGACTTCCTGGACACAATACTGGAGGTACAATTCATATAATAGTAAATAATCAAATAGGGTTTACGACAAGCCCTAGATTTGCTCGATCCTCTCCCTATCCTTCAGACATAGCAAAAATGGTTGATGCTCCAATAATTCATGCAAATGGCGATGATCCAGAGGCTGTTGTCTTTGCTGCTAGAATTGCAACAGATTTCAGACTGAAGTTTAACAGAGATGTCGTTGTAGATTTGATTTGTTATAGAAGATTTGGTCATAATGAAGGAGATGAGCCATCTTTTACTCAACCTTTAATGTATAAAAAAATTAGATCTCATCCTTCAACAACAGAAGTTTATGGAAAAAAACTTGTAGATCAAAATGTTATATCACAAGAAAGTTTAAGTAATTCAATTAACAAATTTAAAGATTTGCTCGATGATCAATTTAAAAATGCAAAAGATTATAAACCTAAAATTGCATGGTTTGAGGGCACGTGGTCAGCCTATAAACCAGAGAGAGGAAAAGATAAAAGAGGTGTGACAGGAGCAGATACTAAAAAATTGTTAAAGATTTCAGATAAAATAAACTCACCATCTGATGAATTACACTTACATAAAACGATTATCAAAATATTAAATAATAGAAAAGAAGCTGTAAAAAATGGATCTAATATAGATTGGTCAACAGCCGAAGCATTAGCATTTGGTTCGTTATTAGAAGAAGGATATCCTGTAAGATTAGTTGGTCAAGACTCTGGGAGAGGAACTTTTAGTCAAAGGCATTCTGTATTGAGAAATCAAATAGATAATAGTCGGTATGTACCTTTAAATAATATTTCAAAAAATCAAAAACAATTTGAAATAGTTGATAGTTTTTTATCTGAATTAGCTGTTCTAGGATTTGAATATGGTTATAGTCTAGTTGAACCTAACACTCTTACTTTATGGGAAGCACAATTTGGAGATTTCGCAAATGGTGCTCAAGTTGTAATTGATCAGTTTGTTGCATCAGGTGAAAGAAAATGGAGAAGAGCCTCAGGATTGGTAATGTTATTACCTCATGGATATGAAGGTCAAGGGCCAGAGCATTCATCTGCCAGATTAGAAAGATTTTTACAGTTGTGTTCAAATGACAATATGCAAGTTATGAATTGTACAACACCTGCAAATTATTTTCATGCTCTTAGAAGACAAATGCACAGAGACTTTAGAAAACCATTAATTATGATGACGCCAAAATCACTTCTTAGAAATAAATATTGTGTCTCAAATTTAGATGATTTTAATAAGTTAAATTCATTTCATAGAGTACTTTGGGATCATGCGATTGATCCAAAAATAAAAGGATTTATTAAATTAAAAGATAGTTCAGAAATTAGAAAAGTGATTATGTGTTCAGGGAAAGTATATTTTGATTTATTAGAAGCTAGAGAAAAATTAAAAATAAATGATGTAGTTTTGTTTAGAATAGAACAACTTTATCCATTTCCTGCAAAAACTCTTGTTAAAGAACTTAAACCATATGCAAGAAATGCCAAATTTTTTTGGTGCCAGGAAGAACCTAAAAATATGGGTGCTTGGTTTTCAGTAAGAGATTATATCCAATGGACATTAGATAATATTAAGGCTAATAATAATCAAATTTCTTATATAGGTAGAAGTCCAGATGCAACACCAGCAACTGGTTATGCTAAAAGGCATATTTCTCAACAACAAGAAATTATTAAAAAGGTATTTGAATAAAAGTAATGAGTGAAAAAATCTTAGTTCCAGTTTTAGGAGAAAGTATTACTGAAGCAACAGTTTCCAAATGGTTAAAAAATGAAGGGGAAAGAGTTGAAGTTGATGAACCTATTGTTGAATTAGAAACCGATAAAGTTAATTTAGAGGTTCCATCACCAATTAGTGGTGTGTTATCCAAAATTAATTCTAAAGACGGAACTGTAGTTGAAGTAGGAGCATTACTTGGTTCAGTATCAGAAAATGGATCTAGCCAAGCTGAAGGCACGGAAATAAAAAAAATTGCAAAAAATTTACCAAAAAAAGAAATTATTAATTTAGAGGTTTCAAAGAAAAAAGAGCCAAAGGTTTTTGATCAAAAACCTTTAGTTGACGAACCATTGATTTTGACAAATGAAGAAAAAACTTTAGATGACGAACCATTGATTTTGACAAATGAAGTTATAAAAGATGAAAATTTAGAGGTAAAGCAAGAAAATGAAACCTTGTCACCTGCTGTCAGAAAAATTATTGCTGAGAAGAAAATTGATATTCAATCTGTGAAAGGTTCTGGTAAAGATGGAAGGATTTTAAAAGGCGATCTAATTAGTCTAATGGGTGTAAAACCTCATCCATCCGAAAGAAAAGCTCAATATGGTCCTGAGGAAAAAATTAAAATGACCAGATTGAGACAAACAATTGCTAAAAGATTAAAGCAAGCACAAGAAAATGCTGCTTTATTAACAACTTTTAACGAAGTTGATATGTCGAGCATTATGGAGATGCGAAAAGAAAATCAAGAAGATTTTCAAAGCAGATATGGCATTAAATTAGGCTTTATGTCTTTTTTTGTTAAGGCGTGTATCGTAGCGTTAAAATCTTTTCCAACAGTTAATGCAGAAATTGATAATGAAGATATAATTTACAAAAATTATTATAATATTAGTTTTGCAGTTGGCACTGAAAAAGGTTTAGTTGTTCCAGTTTTAAAAAATGCTGATGAGTTATCATTTTCGGATATTGAAAAAAATATTAAAGAAATTTCAGAAAAAGCAAGGGATGGAAAGTTGACGATTGAAGATCTCCAAGGAGGCACGTTTACTATAAGCAATGGAGGTGTGTATGGATCAATGCTATCAACCCCAATATTAAATTTGCCACAGTCAGCTGTACTTGGAATGCACAATATAATAGAAAGACCAGTTGTAGTTGATGGTGAGATTAAGATTAGGCCAATTATGTATTTAGCTTTATCCTATGATCATAGAATTATAGATGGAAAAGAATCTGTTTCATTTTTAAAGATGATTAAGGAGAATTTAGAGGATCCAAGAAGATTATTTTTAGATATTTAGATGTCAGAGAAATTTCAAGCAGTTGTTATTGGTGGTGGTCCAGGAGGATATGTTTGTGCTATCAGATTAGCTCAATTAGGATTAAAAACTGCATGTATTGAATCTAGAGGTTCGTTAGGAGGAACTTGCCTTAATGTTGGATGTATACCTTCAAAAAGCTTACTAAATTTATCTGAAGAATTTCATAAGGTTAAAAATTTATCTAATAAAGGAATAGAAGTTGGCGAGGTAAAGTTAAATCTTAATAAAATGATGAAGAGTAAAGATAAAGCCGTAACGGTTTTAACAAAAGGTGTAGAGTTTCTTTTGAAGAAAAATAAAGTTACGTATTTTAAAGGTCATGGAAGCTTTAAGTCAAAAAATGAAATTAATATAAAAGATGCTGATAATAAAGAAAAAACAATTAGTGCAGACAAGATAGTAATTGCAACAGGATCAGTTCCTGTACCACTTCCTGGAATCAATTTTGATGAAAAAATAATATTATCTTCAACTGGAGCTTTAAAAATTGAACAGGTTCCAAAAAAAATGGTTGTTGTAGGTGGTGGATATATTGGTTTAGAAATGGGATCAGTTTGGTCAAGACTAGGAGCAGAGGTGCATGTAGTAGAATTTTTAGAGCATATTACCCCTGGTATGGACAGGGAAATTTCTCTAGAGTTTATGAAAATTTTAAAAAAACAAGGAATAAAATTTCATATGCAGCACAAAGTTGAAAAAATAAAAAAAAATAATAAAGGTGCAGTTGTTCTAACTACAGATAAAGATGGAAATAAAAAAGATTTTGATTGTGATGTTGTCTTAATTTCTGTTGGTAGAAAACCAAATATTGAGAATTTAAATATTGAAGCTGCTGGAATTAATATTGATGATAAACAAAGAGTAAAAACAGATAAAAATTTTAAAACTAATCAAAATAATATTTATGCTATTGGTGATGTAATCAATGGTCCAATGTTAGCTCATAAAGCAGAGGATGAGGGAATAGCTGTTGCTGAAAATATTGTTGGTCAGTCAGGTCATGTAAACTATAATACAATTCCTGGAGTTATATATACAAAACCAGAGGTAGCTTCTATTGGAAAGACGGAGGAACAATTAAAAGAAAATAACATAGATTATAAAATTGGAAAATTTTCTTTTATGGCCAATTCAAGAGCAAAAGCAATTGATGATGCTGAAGGATTTGTCAAAATTTTGGCAGATGCTCAAACTGATAAGGTTTTAGGAGCACACTTAATTGGACCTCATGCAGGAGAATTGATAGCAGAAATTGGTGTTGCTATGGAGTTCGGAGCAAGTGCAGAAGATATTGCAAGAACGTGTCATGCACATCCAACTTTTTCAGAGGCCGTAAAAGAAGCAGCCTTATCAGTTGATAAAAGAGCAATACATTCTTAAATATTTTTAAAAAATTAATTTTTTCCCATTGTTAGCGGCATAATCTAAAATACTTAAATCAGATATGAAATTATCTCCTGCTTGATTATATTCTATGCTAGAATTTTCATGATATTTAAAATCTATACCATTATTATTAAAATATTCTTTAGGGTGGTAATCTTCAGTATTTTTTTTAACTACAAAATATTTTGCATCAAAATATTTACAAATATTTACTAATTTTTCATTACCAGTACCAATTACATTAAGTTTTGAGGATATATAAAGTTCTTTTTTAATATTAAAGAAATTTTTAAAAAAATTTAATATTTCTAAATTAAGTAGAAATAAAGAGTCCCACTCTTTTAGATAGATTTTTTCAAAATCTAATTGAAAATCTGAAAAAAAATCTGATTTAGAATAAGCTTGAAAAATTGTTTGGTAATGCTTTTTTCTCCAATTTTTTGAATTATCTATTTGTATTTGATTAATTGGAACCTTCATTTTATAGTGAACGGGCACAGTGAGCAAATTCTTCAAATTATTAAATTTAATATATGTTCTATTTTGAAATTTATGTTTTGAATAGTCGACATCATCTAATAACACAAAATAATCACATGTTAAAAATCTTTTAAAAAATGGTATCCAGGGAATATACGCGGGTTGTAAGCATCCTACTGTAGTTTTCATTTATTTTTTATCTTAATTGTAGAATCATACTTGAAAATTTTGACTAAACTTTTTTTTAGGCTGTGTTTTTTAACTGATAATATTTTTTTTTTATTTTTTTCTTTTAGATAATTTTTTACTGCCATACCATCTTTATCTTTAATATTTTTTTTAAAAGAAATATGAATTTTTTTTTTAGCAAAAATAGAAATGATGGATTTTGCTAAATATTTTGTTGTTATCACGGCCGGTCCCGCAAATGATATAGCACCTTTCAAATTATTTTTGAAAATGTGTCTACAAGCAGCCCCTACATCTTCAGAAAATGTAAAAATTTGTTTTCTTTTACCATCGCTAAAGATATCTATATTCTGGCCTTTTTTTATTTTGTTAATGAATTTGGGAATTAAAGATGTTTCCTCTAAAATATATCCATATGGAGCCAAGATATTTAAAGAAATAATATTTATTTTATTTTTTTTATCTAAAATCTTCTTTTCCACAATATTCTTAGACTTAAAATAAAATTTTTGAATTTTTGACAAATTTCTATCTTTAAGCTTCTCCTGAATTGAATGCCCACCAATATTAATAAAAAAAAGCAAATTATTTTTAATTGATAAATTAATTAAATTTATTACAGATTTATTATTAACTTCATTCATTCTTAATTTATAATTTTTTGATGCTTTATATGGTAGCAAAGCTGCACAATTAATTAATGCTTGTGGTTTGAAATCCTTAATTAATTTTTCAATTTTTTTTAAAAAATTTTTGCTACTAAAATTAATATTTGTAACATTTTTAAAATTTGATGAGCTTGAAAAAAGAGTTTTTTTATTTGATGTTCCTAAAACAAAATAATTATTTTTAATTAAATCAGTCGACACTCCATGACCAACTACACCAGAACTACCTGTCACCAATACTCTTGATATTTTTATATTTTTCATAAAGTTTTTTACATTCTAAATCTAATTTTTTACAAATTCGTATTGCATCAGAAGGATTAACACCAAGATGTGTTGGAAGATTAATTAATCTTTTAATTGAATTTTCTGCTTTGGGTAGTTTTATATTTTTTTTAAAAACTGGCTGTTGATGACATAATGGTTCATACATCCATGTAACTCTAAAATTATGTTTTTTTGCACAGATTTTTTGCAAAGCTGATCTATCGATTTTTTCTGATAAATATAAGGGATAGCGCCAAAATGTATTCTTTGACTTTTTATCACAAATAATTTGAGTATAAAAAAAATTATTCTTCAAATATCTTTGATAAATTTTTGCTATTTTATTTCTATGAGTATTTATTTTTTTCAAATATTTTAATTGATTTAATGCTATGATTGCCTGTATTTCAGTTAATCTAAAATTATTTCCACTATAAACAAAAAGAGAACTATTAGATCCCTTTCCATGATTCATTATTGTAGAGCATTTTTTTTTAAAATTATAATTATTTGTTGTTATTAATCCACCTTCACCACAAGTTAAAATTTTTGTTGCATAAAATGAAAAACAAGCTGCATCGCCTATACTACCAACAATATATTTATCAATTGCACCACCATGTGCATGCGAAGCATCTTCTAATAAAAAAATATTTTTCTTTTTACACAATTTTTTTATTTTTATTGTAGACTCAGGAATAATCCCAAACATGTAAACAAAAATGACACCAGCAGTGTTCTTATTTATTTTTTTTTTTACATCATTAACATCAATACAACCTGTTTTAGGATCTATATCACAAAAAATTGGTTTCCCCCCAGCTCTAACTACAGCATTTGCAGTTGCTATAAAAGTTTGGGTGGGAACCAAAACCTCTTTATCTTTAACATCAAAAGCCTCTAAACAAATTTCTAAAGCAGTTCCACCTGAATTGACAGCAATTGAAAATTTTGAATTGAATATTTTGGAAGTTTTTTTTTCAAAACTTTTAATATTTTTTCCTTGAGATAGGTTTCCCGAAATTAATGTTTTTTTTATTTCATTAGAAATATATTTTTCTTGTCGGAAAAAAAATGGTTTTGCTCCTAGAATTTCTTTCATAATAATTATATTACTTTATTTTTTTATATATTTTAAATAATACTTTATATAACTTCATTAATACTTCTTTCTAATTTAAGAAGAGTATTTTTATAATTAAATCGATCTAAATTATTATATGCCAATTTTGATTTTTTAATCGCTTGATTATAGTTCAATATTATTGAACTTAATTTATCTTTAAAGTTATTGTCTGAATCAGGTTCATATAAATAACCACCTTTTCCGTTTAATAGAATTACATTGGATAAACCAACATTTTTTGGTGCTAGACAGGGGATTTTATAAGATACTGCTTCTCCAAGAACATTAGGCGTACCATCGTATTTGGATGTGATACATATAACGTCAATTCTTTTGTTAAACTTTTTTAGACCATTTTCAATATAACCATAAATCTTAACATTTTTTATTTTATTTTTTTTTGAAAGTGATTTTAATTCTCTGTAGCAAATTCCTTTTCCTATAATTCCAATATTAAAATTAATTTTTTGTGAGAGTGATATACAATTTTTTAGAAAAAAAATAGGGTCTTTATCTGGAACCAGCCTTCCTATAAAAAAAATGTTATAAGTTTTCTTAATTTTTTTCGTGGCTTTAAATCTAGGGAAATAATTATAAATAATTTTAACATTTTTGGCTTTTATTTTATTTTTTAGAAATAATTTATTATTTGTTGCAGCTGTAATTACTAAATCTGCAAATCTATAAAAAAATGTTATAAAGTTTTTCAAATAGAATTGTTTTTTAAGATATTCTTCTTCACTTTTATTTTTGCCATTAATAATAGCAGTTGATGTTCTTATTATTAGTTTAAATTTTAATTTAAAAAATTTTAGCAAACACCAAAAAAAATGATCATGAAGTGAAAAAACAATTAAATTTTTTTCTTTTAATAACAATGTTTTGATTACACAAAATAAATTATTTATTATCCTACTTTTTGAAAAAAATTTATTTTTAAAATTTATTATTTTAACTTTTTTATTAAAAACTTTTAGTCTTTTGTTATTGAAAGTATTTGTAATTAAGTTTACTTGAAAAGAATTTGTTAAAAAATTAGCATAAATTGATAATGTTTTTTCTAAACCTCCATCATTAATAGACGGACAAAATAAGTATATTTTTTTTACCACAATACTAATTTTGATAGTTTTCCTTTAAAAATTTTATATATTCTTTTAAACCATTTCTAAGGCTGTATTTAGGTTTATATCCCAAAAGTTTTTTTGCTTTTTGTATTGAAAGTGTTCCTCTGGATGGTTTACTTTTATCTTTTTTTTTTATGATATATTTTAAATTAGGAAATTCAGACTTCAAATAAGAAACATAAGTAAATAGACTCTGCCCTTTTCCACAAGTTATATTAAATATTTCATTAACTCCTCTTTTGTGTCTCGCGGCAAGTATGGAACCACTTGCTAAGTCTTTTATATATGTGAAATCGAGTTTTTCATTTTTACCTTGAATTAAAATTGTTTTTTTTTTAAATGCATTCTCAATAAATATTTGTGAAACTCGTCTGTTCATATCTTTAGGGCCATAAACAGCAGATGGTCTAATTATTGTATAAGGAATATCGTGTAACTTACAAAGTCCTTCTGTTACAACTTCACCCGCCAACTTCATTATTCCATATGAGTCTTTTGGATTTTTTTCAGAATTTTCTGTTACTATTGATTTTTTAAAATCTCCATAAATCATACTAGACGAAAAATAAACAAATCTCTCAAATTTATAGTTTTTATTTGAATTTTTTAAAAGATTTATTGCGTCTATAATATTTACAGTGGAGTCAACTGAACTGATTTTAGCCTCATCATTATTTAAATTTGAAACTTTTGCTAATGGCAAAGCTGCCGTATGATAAATGTATTTTGGTTTATATTTACTTACAATAGATGATAAAGCCTTGTAGTTGCTAGTATCACATCTTTCAATAACTATATTTTTTAATGATTTAAACCTTTGTTTTCTAAAATCTATAAACCCTTCTTTAATCGGGTTCATATAACCACCAAAATTATCTACTAAAATACATTTGGTTGAATAATTTTTTTTTAATAATTCATCACAAATACTTGATCCTATAAAACCTAAACCACCAGTAATTAAAGTTGTTGTCATAAATTTTTATCTAAAAAATTTTTTAAAAGTTTTGATGACATAAAATACTTCTTTTTTAGTCATATCTGGAAATATTGGAAGTGTAATTATTTCTTTAGACAACTTATTAGTTACTGGTAAATTTATTTTATTATATTTCTTTAAGTATTTTTGTGAATGTAGAGGTGGGTCGAAATGTGCAGATGCCTCAATATTATGTTTCTTAAGGTAATTAAGTAATTTATTACGAATTTTTTTTGAAACTGTAATGGTATACATTTGATATGAATGAGTATAACCCTTTGGTATAAATGGTGTATATATTTTATGGTTTATTTTAGATAGCTCAGAATTATATATACCCGCAATTTGATTTCTTCTTTTATTAAACTTTTCAATTTTTTTTAATTGTAAATAGCCAATCGCAGCTAAATGATTTGGCATTCTAAAATTATGTCCAGGTAATACAGCTACTCTATACCAAAAATTTGTTTTTATTTTTTTATCAATACCATGAGCAATTAATTTTTTTACATAATTGTAAACATTTTTATTATTTGTTGTTAGCATACCACCCTCAGTTGTTGTGATATTTTTTGTAGGAAAAAAAGAGAAACAACCTATACCAAATGAGCCAGTAAATTTATTACCAATTTTTGCACCTAAAGTTTCAGCACTATCCTCTATAATTTTAATATTCTTTTTTTTACAAAATTTTATTATTTTATTCATATCACATGGTAGTCCTGCAAAATGAACAACTATTATAGCTACAGTTTTTTTTGTTACACATTTTTTGATACTATTTAAGTCAATATTTCTAGTTTTATAATCTACGTCAGCAAAAACTGGTTTTGAACCACAATTTATAATTGCATTAGCAGTAGATACCCAAGTGAAGCTTGGAATTATAATTTCTCCTTTAACACCTAAAGATTTAACAGCACATTCTAAAGCACTAGTGCAAGAATTCATTGCTATAGAATATCTTGTCTTAAACTTTTTATTAAAAAGTTGTTCAAATTTTATATTAAAAGGACCGTGTGTTAGCCAACTTGATTTCAATGATTTGGCAACTAATTTAATCTCATTATTACTAATTGAAGGTCTACAAAGAGGAATTTTCATTTATTTAACAATATTACAAGTTTTAATTTTAAACTAGCTTATAACTAAAAAAATTAATATTGCTAGAGATATTGCTAGAGATAGAACTATGGATAAATTAGAAATATTTTTTATTAAATGAAATTTCCTATTTTACTACCGAATATATTTAATCATCCATTTACTTATGAGAGTGATTTTAAATTAAAACTTGGCGATTATGTAGTTGTGCCATTTGGAAAATCTAAAGTAACAGGAATAGTGTGGGATGAGTTTGAAAAAAATAGCAAAAAAACATTTAAAATTAAAAAGGTCTTAAAAAAGTTAGAAATATCAGCTTTAAAAAAAGATACAATAAAATTTCTTAATTGGTTCTGTAAATACAATTTAATACCAAAAGGAATGGCCCTAAAATTGTTATTGTTAAGTAGTAATGCAATTGAAAAATTAGAAGAGGAAAAATACCAAAATTATAAAACTAAAAAAAACGAGCATTCATTTGTACTGTCAAAGGATCAGAAAAAATCTTTGAAATTAATGAATAAATTTTCTGGTAAATTTAGAGTTCATGTTTTACAGGGCACCACAGGATCAGGAAAAACTATTGTATATTTTGAGTCTTTAAAAAGTGTAATAAACAAAGGTTCACAAGGCTTAATCTTATTACCCGAGATTGGATTGACAGGTCAATTCGAGCAAAAGTTTTTCGAATTTTTTGGTTTTAAACCAGCAGTTTGGCATTCTGGAATTAGTAAAAAAAAAAAGGAAATCATATGGAGTGGTGTCAGTGAAGGCAAAATCAATGTTGTAATTGGAGCAAGATCATCACTTTTTTTGCCTTTTAAAAAATTAGGTTTAATTATTGTTGATGAGGAACATGATCAATCATACAAACAAAACGAAGGAGTTATATACAATGCTAGAGACATGGCAATTGCTAGAGCTTCTTTCGAAAATATTCCGATAAATTTAATTACTGCAGTTCCATCAATTGAAACTTACGAAAATATAAAAAAAGGTAAGTATTTGGTATCAAAACTTAATAAGAGGTATCAAGATGCTGCATTACCAAACTATGAGATAATAAATTTAAATAATATTAAACTTGAAAAACAAACTTGGTTATCAAAAGAGATCATAGAAAAAGCAAATTTTCATTTAAAAAAAAATGACCAGGTTTTATTTTTTTTAAATAGAAGAGGTTTCTCACCACATGTATTGTGTAATAAATGCTTTAATAATTATACCTGCCCCAATTGTTCTATAAATTTAGTTTATCATAAAAAAAAAAATACTCTTCTTTGTCATTACTGTGGTTTCAAGTCATCTTTAGATAGAGTTTGTTCAAAAGACGGTAGGTGTGATTTTATTTTCAGTGGTCCAGGAGTTGAAAGAATTTCTGAAGAAGTAAAAAAAAATTTCCCAGATAAGAAAACTGAAATTTTTTCTAGTGACACGATGAACAAAAAAAATTCTTCAGACACACTAAATAAAATTATTAATAATGAGATTAAAATTTTAATCGGTACACAGCTTATTTCTAAAGGTTTTCATTTTCCAAACTTAAATTGCATAATTGTAGTAGATATTGATTTATCTACACAGGGACATGATTTACGTGCAGCTGAAAAAAGTTTACAGTTGTATCATCAATTATTAGGACGAGCTGGAAGAACTGGAAAACCTGCAACTGTATATTTTCAAACTTATAATAAAAATACAAAAATGATAAGTGAGATCACTAATAGTAATCCAGATATATTTTTAGATAGAGAGTTGATAATTAGAAAAAAGAATAAACTTCCACCCTATGAAAGATTTATTTCCTTAATACTGACTAGTGAAAATGAAAAAAAGTTAGAAAAGGATGCTTTTTATTTTAAAAATTTTTTAGAGGAAAGAATTAATGCAAAAGTTCTTGGTCCTGTTAGCGCTCCAATATTTAAACTTAAAAAAAAATTTCGTATCAGATTATTAATTAGAGGCTCTAAATCATTAGAATTACAGAATATAATCAGTAAATTAATCACAAAATATAAATTTTCTAAAGGAATAAAACTAACGGTTGATGTTGACCCCATAAACTTCAATTAAATAGGAAAAAAAGACCTTTTTTCATCATTGAGTTACTTGAAGAGGTAAAATCTATGTGTTAATTAAAACCAGTTTTTAAAGAACAATCAACACTAACCAAGAGAAAAAATTGAGCAAGAATAAAGGTTTTTCAAACACTTCTGCACAAAGATATTCCTTAGCTTTGTATGAGCTATCTATTGAAGCTAATTCTTTAGTTAAAATTGAACAACATTCTACAGCTATTTTGAAACTTATTTATTCAAGTGAAGATTTTAATGATTTAATTAAAGATCCAACTGAAAAACAGGAAAACTTAATTTCTATAGTTAATAAAATTTCAGAAAATTTTAAATTAGATGATTTATTAAAAAATTTTATGACTTTTTTAATTAAGAAAAGAAGATTTTTTTATATAGAAAAAATTTTAAAAAATTTTATTGAGACATGTTCTGAAAAAAGAGGTGAAGTGAAGGTAGATATTCAATCAGCAAAAGAATTAACAAATGAAGAAATTGATAAAATAACAGAGGACCTTGCACAGAATTTCAGTTCAAAAATGAAATTAAACTATAAATATGATAAAAGTTTAATCGGAGGATTAATCGTTAAAATTGGTAGCACTATGGTTGATACTTCCATCAAAAATAAATTACAACAAATCGAAAATAGAATGATAGAGGCATAATATGGAAATAAACCCTTCAGAAGTAACAAAGATATTAAAAGAGCAAATTAAAAATTTTGGAGATAAAGCAGAAATCTCTGAGGTTGGTCAAGTATTATCAGTGGGTGATGGTATTGCTAGGATATATGGTTTAGACAACGTTCAGGCAGGAGAAATGGTTGAATTTGCTGATGGCTCTAAAGGTATGGCACTAAACTTAGAAAGTGAAAATGTTGGTGTTGTAATTTTTGGTGATGATAAAAATATTAAAGAGGGTGATGTAGTTAAAAGAACAAAGAATATTGTTGATACACCAGTCGGAAAAGAATTATTAGGAAGAGTTGTTGATGGTCTAGGGAATCCTATTGATGGAAAAGGTACATTTGATAAAGGAATTAAAAAAAGCAGGGTAGAAGTTAAGGCTCCTGGAATTATTCCAAGACAATCAGTTAGTGAACCGATGCAAACTGGTCTTAAGTCAATTGACAGTCTAGTACCAATTGGAAGAGGCCAAAGGGAATTAATTATTGGTGATAGACAAACAGGAAAAACAGCAGTTGCCATAGATGCAATAATTAACCAGAAAAAAATAAATGAGTCTGGAGATGAGAAACAAAAACTATACTGTATTTATGTGGCTGTAGGTCAAAAACGATCAACAGTTAGACAAATACAAAAAACTTTAGAAGAAGCTGGTGCAATGGAATACACAACTATAGTTGCTGCCACTGCATCTGACTCAGCACCACTGCAATTTTTAGCTCCATATACAGGATGTGCTATGGGAGAGTTTTTTAGAGATAACGGTATGCATGCTTTAATAATCTACGATGATTTATCAAAACAGGCAGTAGCATATAGACAAATGTCATTACTATTGAGAAGACCTCCAGGAAGGGAAGCATATCCGGGTGATGTATTTTATCTTCATAGCAGGTTACTAGAAAGAGCAGCTAAATTAAGTGATGAACATGGTGGTGGATCTTTGACTGCCTTACCTATTATTGAAACCCAAGGGGGTGATGTATCTGCTTTCATTCCAACAAATGTAATTTCAATTACAGATGGTCAGATTTTCTTAGAAACAGAATTATTTAACCAAGGAATTAGGCCTGCAATTAACGTTGGTTTGTCAGTATCAAGAGTTGGTTCTTCGGCACAAACAAAAGCAATGAAAAAGGTATCAGGCTCAATGAAACTTGAGTTAGCTCAATATAGAGAAATGGCAGCTTTTGCTCAGTTTGGATCTGATCTAGATGCCTCAACTCAACAGCTTTTAAACAGAGGTTCAAAATTGACTGAACTTTTAAAACAGAAGCAATATTCACCAATGACTGTTGCTGAGCAGGTAATTTCAGTATTCTGTGGTGTTAAGGGTTATCTTGATAATGTTGAACTTAAAGATATTTCTGATTTTGAAACTAAGATTATTGAGAAATGTAAATCTGATAAACCTGACATTATTAATTCTATATTAAGCTCTGGTAAACTTGAAGAAGACACCGAAAAAGAATTAGTGGAATTAATTAATCAATTAAAAGAAAGCTTAAAATAAAAAAATAAATGCCAAGTTTAGACG
Organism: uncultured Pelagibacteraceae bacterium; assembly: GCA_902571235.1. GTDB lineage: Bacteria > Pseudomonadota > Alphaproteobacteria > Pelagibacterales > Pelagibacteraceae > Pelagibacter. Next base: position 24,271 of record CACGBI010000005.1, on the reverse strand, counting down.
ATCTCAAAAAAAGGATAGCAAGTGTAAAATCTACTCAGAAAATCACTAAAGCAATGAAAATGGTGGCTGCGGCAAAGCTCAAGAGAGCCCAAGAAAATGCAGAGAGAGGACGGCCTTATTCTGAAAAAATGAATAATATAATTTTGAATTTGTCAGACGGTATTTCAGATAAAGAGAATGCTCCTAAGTTGTTATCAGGCACAGGAAATGATAAAGTACACTTGTGTGTAGTAATGACTTCAGATAGAGGATTATGTGGTGGATTTAATGCTAACATCATAAAAAAAGCTAAGGCATATTTTACAAAAATATCTGAAGAGGGAAAAGAGCTTAAAATTATTACAGTTGGCTCTAAGGGTAATGATCAACTCAAGAGAGTTTATGGTGATAAGATAATTGAACATATTTCTTTTAAAACTTCAAAAAATACAAATTATTTTGATGCAGAAAAAGTTGGTAAATTAATTATAAAAAAATTTGAAAAAATCGAATTTGATATTTGTACAATCTTCTATAATCAGTTTAAAAATGTCATAACTCAAATACCTCAAGCACAACAAATCATTCCTTTAAATACTGAAAATGAGAATGACAAAAGATCTGAAGATAATTATGAATTTGAGCCAGACGAAGATGAGATTTTAAGCAATTTATTACCTAAAAATATTTCAACACAAATATTTAAGGCGATGTTAGAGAATTCAGCTAGCGAGCAAGGTGCAAGAATGAGTGCAATGGATAATGCTACCCGAAACGCAGGTGAAATGGTTGACAAGCTTACTATTGAGTACAATAGAAGTCGTCAAGCAGCAATTACTAAAGAACTAATAGAAATCATATCAGGAGCAGAAAGTTTATAATTATGAGCAAAGGAATAATCACACAAGTTATTGGAGCAGTAGTAGATGTAAAATTCGATGGAGCTTTACCAGAAATTTTAACAGCCTTAGAATGTAAAAATGGTAATAATAGACTAGTTTTAGAGGTTGCTCAACACTTAGGAGAATCTACAGTTAGAACTATTGCAATGGATGCAACTGAGGGGTTGAAAAGAGGTGATGAGGTTACAAATACAAATGCTCCTATCCAAGTTCCAGTTGGTCCAGAAACACTTGGAAGAATTATCAATGTAGTTGGTGAACCAATAGATGAAAGAGGCGAAGTTAAAACCAAAGAGACATGGCCTATTCACAGAGCTGCGCCTGAGTTTAATGATCAATCAACTGAGACAGAAATTTTAGTTACTGGTATAAAAGTAATCGACCTTTTGGCTCCGTATGCAAAGGGTGGAAAAATTGGTTTATTTGGAGGTGCTGGTGTTGGAAAGACTGTACTAATTATGGAGTTAATTAATAACGTTGCAAAAGCACATGGTGGTTTTTCTGTATTTGCTGGTGTTGGTGAAAGAACAAGAGAAGGTAATGATCTTTATCATGAAATGATAGAGTCTGGAGTAATTAAAAAAGAAGGTGATGGTTCTAAAGCAGCTCTAGTTTATGGGCAAATGAACGAGCCTCCTGGAGCAAGAGCAAGAGTTGCACTTACTGGATTAACTGTAGCAGAATATTTTAGAGATCAAGAGGGTCAAGACGTACTGTTCTTTGTTGATAATATTTTTAGATTTACACAAGCTGGTTCAGAAGTATCAGCATTGCTTGGAAGAATTCCATCAGCTGTTGGATATCAACCTACATTAGCAACAGATATGGGTAATTTGCAAGAAAGAATTACTACAACTAACAAAGGTTCAATTACATCAGTTCAAGCAATTTATGTTCCTGCAGATGACTTAACAGATCCTGCACCTGCAACATCATTTGCACACCTTGATGCAACTACAGTATTATCAAGACAAATTGCAGAGATTGGCATTTACCCAGCTGTAGACCCGTTAGATTCTACATCAAGAATTTTAGATCCTAGAATAGTAGGTGATGAGCATTATAGAGTTGCTAGAGAGGTACAAAAAGTATTACAAACTTATAAGTCATTACAAGATATTATAGCAATTCTTGGTATGGATGAATTATCAGAAGAAGATAAATTAGTTGTAGCAAGAGCAAGAAAAATACAAAGATTTTTATCTCAACCTTTTTTTGTTGCAGAAGTCTTTACAGGATCGCCAGGAAAATTAGTTGATTTAGAATCAACCATTAAAGGCTTTGCTGCAATTTGTGCAGGTGACTATGATCATTTACCTGAAGCAGCTTTTTATATGGTGGGCACTATTGAAGAAGCTATAGAAAAAGCAGAAAAAATGGCTAAGGATGCTGCTGCATAATGAGTGAAGAATTTAAAGTAGAGATAGTTAATCCTGAAAAATCTTTTTTTTCTCAGGAAGATGTAAAAGAAGCTATTGTTCCAGCTTTTGAGGGAGAAATGGGTATATTAAGAGATCATATTTCAATTATATCTTTTTTAAAGCCTGGAATTATTACAATTCATTCAAAATCTGGTGAAGAAAAATTCTTTGTCGAGGATGGAATTGTTGAGTTTAAGAATAATAATCTTTCAATATTAACTAGCTCTATTTTTAATTTAAAAGATATCGATAAAAATAAAGTACAAGATTTAATTAAGACTACAGAAGAAGAAGTTAATAAATCTGAAATCAGTGATCAGGTAAGGTTTTTATCAGATCAAAAGATTGATGTGTTAAAATCTATTAATTAATATCTTTTGAACCTTTTCCTGCACTTCTTGATACACATGGAGTTTAAAATCTACTACTAAATCAGTTATTTCTTTTAGATCTACCCATTTCCAATCTAAAAATTCTGGTTTACTTGTTTGAATGTTGACCTCACTATCATCACCAAGGTATCTCATTAAAAACCATTTTTGTATTTGACCTTTAAATTTTCCTTTCCAAATGATGCCAAGTAAACGATCTGGAAGATTATAAGTGACAAAACCATCTAGTTCGCTCACAAGTTCCACATTTGTTATACTGGTTTCCTCTTTTAATTCACGGAAAGCTGCGGTCAAATAATCTTCTCCTTCATCAACACCGCCTTGAGGCATTTGCCAAAAGTTTTTTGGATTATCAATTCTCTTTGCAACAAAAACTTTATTATCTTTATTAAGCACAACTATTCCAACACCACTTCTTAGTGGTAAATTTTTAAACTTTTCTTTCATTTTATCCCTTTAAAAGTTTAATAGCATAATTTAGCTGATTATCTGTCTCAGATTTAATCTTAAATTTTTTATCTTCTTCATTAATTTCAATATCAGGACTAACACCTACCTCGGAAATTGACTCACCAGAGGGCAAATAATATTTTGCTATCGTTAATCGTATAGCTCCTTTATTTTTCAGTGGAATTATTGATTGAACAGAACCTTTTCCGAAACTATTTTCGCCTAAAATAATTGCTCTTTTGTGATCTTTAAGTGCTCCGGCCACTATTTCAGATGCAGATGCTGAACCATAGTTTATTAAAACTATTAACGTCTTTCCTTCAATTAAATCACCTTCTTTTGCAAACCATTTTCTATTTTCTGAAGGTTGTCTACTTTTTGTAGATACGATTTCACCATTATCTAAAAAAAAATCAGATATCTTAATTGCTTGAGACAGCAATCCTCCAGGGTTATTTCTTAGATCTAAAATATAGGCTCGAATGTTTTGATTCTTATTTAAATCTTTTATTTTGTTTTTTATTTGTTCGCTGCTATTTTCATTAAATGAAGTAAGTCTTATGTAACCAATATTATCCTCAAGCAAATCAGCCTTAACAGATTGAATTTTTATTATCTCTCTGATTACATTAAATGTTATAGCTTTTTTTTCCCCTCTTCTTCTTACAGTCAATTCAATGTAAGAACCAATGGGACCACGCATCAAATCAACTGCTTCACTAAGAGTTTTACCCTGAACCTGTATATCATCAATTTTTACAATATAGTCTCCGGCTTTAATACCTGCTCTTGATGCAGGCGTGTCATCAATTGGAGAAATTACCTTAACAACACCTGCTTCCATTGTTACTTCAATCCCAAGGCCTCCAAATTCACCACTAGTTTCAGTTTGCATTTCATCAAAAATTTCTGGAGACATATAGGCAGAATATGGATCAAGTGATTGAAGAAGACCATTTATTGCAGAGTCCATACTTTCTGATTGGTTTATTTCATCAACATATTCTTTATTAATTTTTTCTAACACTTCACCAAATAAGTCAATTTTTTTATAAATATCATTTTCATTTGAAATAGAGTGGTTTGAAAAAAATAAAATATTAAAGATAAAAATTAAAATTAGATGATATTTCATATCATCACTTTTTCTTTTGGTATTAATTCTGACCAAATTTTTTCTAGTTCATAAAATTTTCTTTTTTCTGGGTGAAATATATGGACTATAAGGTCAATACCATCCACTAGCTTCCATTCATTACTTTCTTTACCTTCAATTTTAGAATTATTAAGACCATAATCTTTAAATTTTTGTAAGACTTGTTCTGATAGAGATTGTATATGCCTAGAAGATGTTCCACTTGCTATAATCATAAAATCAGCCATTGAGCTTTTATCTTTAAGGTCAATACTTACAATGTCATGAGCTTTGTTTAAATCAAGAGTTTTGATAATGATGTCTTTTAGATCTGAATTTTTATCCATTAATTATTAAAAGACTATCAAATTTTTCTTAATTGAGAAGATGAAATGTTGACTTTATTAAATTTAACAAATGTAACAGTTTTACTGGTTGAATTTTTAAATGTCTTTGAATTTAAGGAATTTTTTTTAAAACCATGTCGATCGAAAACAATAAGTTTTGATTTTTTAAGAATATTTCTCCATTTATGCCATTTATGAAAATCTATAAGATTATCAGCACCAATTAAAAAAAATAATTCATATTTTTGTGTTTTATACAAATGATCAATTAAATCAGTTGTTCTGTTTGAATTAATTAAATCTTCAAAATATTTAACTTTAATAAATTTATTACTTTTAATAATTTTTTTGCAATAACCAATTCTTTCTTTAAGATTTTTTGAGGTTTTTTTCTTAAAAGGGTTTTGATTAGTAATTGCCCAGACAATAGACTTTAAATCGAATTTTTTGTGAGCTTCTTTTGAAATAACTAAATGACCTTTATGTGCAGGATCAAAGGACCCACCTAAAATTCCAATTTTAATTTTTTTTGTCTTCAATTTATTTTCTAATTTTTCCGTTACTTGATACTTGGTATTTATATGAAACAAGCTGATCTAATCCTACAGGTCCTCTAGGTGGGAGTGTATTAGTAGATATTCCAATTTCACCACCAAAACCAAACTCGCCACCATCTGCAAATTGTGTAGAAGTATTATGCATCGCTATTGAACTTTTTACCTCTTTTAAAAATCTTTTAGCTGACTTAATATTTTTAGTGATAATTGCATCAGTATGCATTGTTCCATATTTATTTATATGCATAATTGCTTCATTTATATCTTTTACAGCTTTTACTGAAACTATAGGGCTCAAATATTCTTTAGACCAATCACTCTCTTTGGCTATTTTAATTTTACCTTTATAAAATTTACAGATTTGTTTATCACCAATTATTTGACATCCTTTTTTCTCAAGATTGAATAAAATTGGATCACAAAATTTATCTAAAATTTTTTGATGAATTAAAATGGTCTCTGTTGCTCCACATATTGCTGTATTTCTTAGTTTTGCATTTAAAATTATTTTTTTAGACATGGATAAGTCAGCTCTTTTATCAATGTAAGTATGGCATATACCTTCTAAATGACCAATTACAGGTATCTTAGATAGGTATTTAACCTTCTTAACTAATCCTTTACCTCCTCTTGGAATAATTACATCAATATAATCAACCATCTTAGTTAATAAAAAATTAACAGCACCTCGATCTTTGGACTCAATAAATTGAACATAATTGATATTAACCTTGTTTTTTTTTAGAGCTTTCTTGAATAAATTCGTAAGAATTTTATTTGAGAAATAAGATTCTGAGCCACCTTTTAAAATAACTGAGTTACCAGATTTAAAGCATAAAGCAGCAACATCTGAAGTAACATTTGGACGGCTTTCATAAATTACAGAAATCACACCAATAGGAATTGTTTTTTTTTCAATTTTTAGTCCACTAGGTCTTTTCCATTTTTTAAGTGTTAAATTCACTGGGTCTTTTAAACGAATAATTGTTTTTATTGTATTCGTAATTTGAAAAATTTTCTTTTTGTCTAACATAAGTCTTTTAATAAGATTTTCTTTTGATTTATTGATTTTTGCTTTCTTCAAATCTTTTTGATTTTCTGAAATAATTTGAGCCTGATTATTTAATATTAAATGAATATAATCTTTTAATACTTTATTTTTTTTATTTGAACTTACTTTATATTGAGAGGCTTTTTTTGCATTTCTGCCAAGATTAAATAAATAATTTTTCATTAAATTTCTACCATATCATCTTTATGTACCACTTCAGATTTTGTAATATAACCTAGTATTTTTTCAATCTCGTTAGAGTGATGTCCTAATATCTTTTTAATTTCATCTGATGAAAAGGAACATAATCCTCTAGCACACTCTTTATTAGATTTATCTAGTATTCTAATATGATCTCCTTTTTTAAAATTACCATTTACCTTCTTAATACCTGCTGCTAATAAGCTTTTACTATTTCTTAGAGCCTTTTTGGCTCCATCATCAATTATTAATTCACCTTTAGGCGAAACAGAACTTATAATCCATTTTTTTCTAGCATGTAATTTTGAAACTTTAGATAAAAATATTGTATATTCATCTCTCTTTAAAATTCTATCGATAGGATTTAAATATAATCCATTAGAAATAATCATATCACACCCAGATAATTGACATATTTTTGCTGCCTCAATTTTTGTATTCATACCACCACTTCCAAACTCATTAATTCCTTTAAAGTTTATATCTTTTAGTTCTTTATTAAGATTTTCAACTTTTTTAATTAATTTTGCATCACTAAATATTTTTGGATTTTTTGAATAAAGGCCGTTTACATCCGATAAAAGAACTAAAGTATCAGCATTAGTTATTTGAGCAACTCTTGAGGCAAGTCTATCATTATCACCATATTTAATTTCAGAAGTAGCTATTGTATCATTTTCATTAACTATTGGAATAAAATCTAAATTGAACAAGTTATCAAAAGTCCTTTTAGCATTTAGAGATCTTCTTCTTTCTTCTGTATCTTCAAGAGTAAGTAGAATTTGAGAAATATTTAATTTATGTTTTGAAAAAATTTTTGAAAATAAATTCATCAACTCTATTTGGCCTATAGAAGCTATAGCTTGACTTTGATCTAATTTAAGATTTTTTTTATTAAATTTCATTTTGATACAGCCAAGAGCAATTGCACCAGAACTTACTATTACAACTTTTTTATTTTTTTTTTTTAAATGTTTGATATCTTTGGCAAAACTATAAAGCCATTTTTTCCTAATTTTTTTATTTTCATCTACTAATAACGAAGAGCCTATTTTAACTATAATTATTTTAGAATTTTTAAGAGACATATGAAATTAATTTTGCTTTAATTTTTGATATTGAATTTTTGTCTAGGGTAGAAAGTAATAAAATTTCACCATTAATTTTTCTTGAAAAATCATTGATGATTTCCTTTACAAATTCACCATCAACTAAATCAATTTTATTTAAAACAATTAACTCCTTTTTTTTAATAAGTTCAGGGCTATAGCTAATAAGCTCATTTTTAACTTGATTGTACGCTTTTTCAATATCATTCACGGTAATATCTATTAGGTGTAAAATAGTCTTACACCTTTCAATATGTTTTAAAAATTGTATACCAAGTCCTGTTCCCTCATGTGCTCCCTCTATTAAACCAGGAATATCTGCAATGGTAATTTCTTTGTCGTCATACAATGCTACACCAAGATTAGGATTTAAAGTTGTAAATTGATAATTTGCAATTTTTGGATTTGCATTTGTAATTGAGGCTAGCAAACTAGATTTACCAGCATTTGGTAATCCAATAATTCCAACATCTGCAATTGTTTTTAATTGTAGCCAAATAGTAAATTCTTCACCATTTGTGCCAACAGTGAATTTTCTTGGTGCTCTGTTAGTTGAACTTTTAAATCGTGTATTGCCTAATCCACCTTTACCACCAGATGCTGCAACAAATTCTTCACCTTGTTTTGTAAAATCATAAATTAAAGTCTTATTATCTTCTTCAAAAACTTGTGTGCCTAGAGGAACTTTAAGAATTAAATCTTCTCCACTTTTTCCAGTTCGATTTTGGCCCATTCCATTTTCACCTCTTTCAGCTTTATGGTGTTGTTGATATCTGTAATCAATAAGCGTATTTAAATTTCTCTCAGATCTTAATATTACAGATCCACCTTTTCCACCGTCACCACCATCTGGTCCTCCATATTCTATAAATTTTTCTCTTCGAAAACTTGGTGAGCCATCACCACCATTACCAGCTTTAACGTATATTTTAACTTGATCTAAGAATTTCATAATACAACATCAATTTAAGTTGTACTACTAATTGGGTTTTACTGAAACGAAAGTTCTATCGGCTTTAGTTTTTTTAAAAACTACTTTTCCCTTGATAACAGAAAAAATTGAATGATCTTTACCCATCCCAACGTTTTCACCAGGAAAAATTTTTGTGCCCCTCTGACGAACAATTATATTTCCAGGAATTACAGTTTCACCACCATATTTTTTAACACCGAGCCGTCGGCCAGCACTATCTCGTCCGTTTCTTGATGATCCACCTGCTTTTTTTGTTGCCATATAAGTTACCTAATTATTTTTTTTCTTCCTTAGTAGTTTCCACTTTTTTTTTTACCGGTACAATTTTTTTTTCAGCTTCAGATAATATTTTTCCATCTTTAGAAAAAAGTTTATTTATTTTTATCATAGAATACTCTTGTCTATGCCCATTCTTTCTTCTTGAATTATGTCTTCTTCTTTTTTTAAATATTAATACTGTTCTCTCTTTACCATTTTTTACAATTTCAGCTTCAACTTTAGCCCCTGAAACTGTTGGAGTTCCAATTTCAATTATTTTATCATCACCATAAGCAAGGATTTCTTTAAACTCTATTTTTGTATTCTGTTTTGAATCAGGTAATTTTTCTATTTTTAAAATCTCACCAGATTTAACTTTGTATTGTTTTCCACCGGTTTGTATTACTGCGTATGACATTGTATTTGTTGTAAAATTTTGTTAGCGCAATATAGACTGAGCGTTCATATAGTCAAGCTCAATAAGCTAGAAATTATCCTTTAAATCTCTTAGTTTTGAGAAACTTTTTAAATCCTTTGTTCTTAAAAAGATATTACAATCTAATTCTTCTTTTATTGTTGATGGAACTGTGGGTAAACCATTTGTTATTTTTTTATTTATATTTTCTATTTTTTTTTTTAAATTTAAATTTTCAGTATCATATTTTGCACAGAATTTAGAATTATTTAGTGTATATTCATGTCCACAATAAACTTTTGTTTGTTCTGGTAGAGATTTAATTTTATTTAATGAATCAAACATTTGTTTAGAAGTGCCCTCAAATATTTTTCCACAACCAAGAGAAAAAAGTGTATCACCAGTAAAAACTAATTTTTCATTAAAAAAATGAAAACAAATATGTCCTGATGTATGACCAGGTACATGAATTATTTTAGCAATAAAGTTTTGAGCTTTCCATATTTGATTATCTTCTAATAAAATATCGATTTCAGGAATTCTATGTGAATCTTCCTTAAAACCTATAATAGTGGATCCAAACTTTCTTTTTAACTCTTTATTTCCCCCAATATGATCAAAATGATGATGAGTATTAAGGATATACTTTAATTTAATATCATTATTTTCTACAAAAGTAATTATTGGGTAAGCTTCACTAGGATCTATTACACATGCAGAATTGTTACTTTCATCAATGATTAAATAACTATAATTGTCTTGAAGACACGGTATAATTTCAATTCGCATATTATTTTTCTATTAAAAATATACCTAGATCTGCAAATAGATTTTTAATTCTCAAGTTACTATTATTTATCAACGAAGTATTAAAATTATTCAGTGCTAATGATTTAAAAATTTTTATATCTTTAATTTTAACAAAATTAAAAAAGTCTTTGATAGTACACATGTGTAAATTAGGCGTATTATACCACTCATCTGGTAAAGTTTTTGTAATTGGCATTGTACCTTTAAACAATAAGTGAAATCTTACTTTCCAGTATCCAAAATTAGGAATGGTAACTATTGCTTTTTTTCCAACTCTTAATAGTTCATCTAAGACTAACTCAGGATTTAAAAAAGCCTGAAGTGTTTGGCTTAAAACAACATAATCAAATGATTTGTCTGGGAATTGTTTTAAGTCTTTTTCAGCATTTCCTTCAATAACCGTTAAACCTTTTGCAATACATTCTTGCACTTTTTCTTTTGATATTTCTAGTCCTCTAATATTTGCATTTTTATTTTCTTTTAAAAATTTCATTAGGGTTCCATCAGCACATCCTACATCTAATACTTTTTTATCTTTTTCGATTAAATCTGCGATTACTTTAAACTCATTCTTCATATTTTATTTTCTATATATGATTTATCTAAAAAGTTTTTAAGAGCATTTAAAAAATCTGGTACATCTAGTAGGAAAGAATCATGTCCTTTATCTGATTTTATTTCAACAAATCCGACATCAGCTCCAATTGAATTTAAAGCAATTACAATATCTTTATTTTCTTGTGTAGGATATAGCCAATCTGAAGTAAATGAGATTATAAAAAATTTAGCTTTTGTATTTATAAATGCATCTGAAAGATTATCTTTAAATTGTTTTGCTAAATCAAAATAATCCATTGCTCTGGTTATATAAAGATAACTATTCGCATCAAATCTATCTACAAAAACTGACCCTTGATATCTTAAATAGCTTTCTATTTGAAAATCTGCATCAAAACCGAATTTAAGATCTTCTCTTTCTTGTAGTTTTCTTCCAAATTTCTCTTGTAAACCTTTTTTTGATAAATAGGTTATATGAGCAGCCATTCTAGCTACTGCTAATCCCTTTCCAGGGCTTGTATTATTCTTATTATAATTCCCATCTTTCCATTCACTATCTGCAGTTATTGCTTGTCTACCTAATTCATTAAAAGCAATATTTTGTGCTGAGTGGCTTGAGGTAGTTGCAATGGGTATGACTGTTTTTGATTTTTCAGGAAAGTTGCTAATGAACTGAAGAACTTGCATTCCACCCATAGATCCACCAGCAATAGAAAATAGTTTATCAATACCAAAATGTTCAAGTAAATTATATTGAGCATTTACCATGTCATTAATAGTGATAACTGGGAAATTTGTTCCAAATATATTTTGATTATCAGGATCCTTATGACTTGGTCCATATGAACCCATACATCCTCCAAGTACATTCGAACAAATAACGAAATATTTATTAGTATCTATAGCTTTATCTGGTCCTACTGCGTAACTCCACCAACCATCTTTTTTAGTTATAGGATTGATACCAGTTACAAACTGATCTCCTGTTAAAGCATGAAAAACTAATATTGCGTTGTCTTTATTAGAGTTAAGTGACCCATATGTTTCGAATGCAATTGGAAAGTCTTTTATAACTTTTCCACAATCTAGTTTTAATGGTTTTTTAATAATTAAAGTTTTTATATTATTCTCATTATTCATATTTAGCCTTTATTTGAATTGTGAGAAAAAAAACTATTTTAGCGGTTTTTTTTATGCGCTCGCAATTCAGTTAAATCAGCGCATAATTTTTTTACAAGAACTTATTTATTATGTCAATTTTTTTAAAAAAACCTCTTATTCTCTATAAAAATTTGTAATTTTATCTATAAAGAGCTCATAAATTATAAAAATGATTACTCCAAATTTTAAAAAATTTAATATTGAACCTTATAAACCTGGTAAATCAAAGGTAAAAAATCTTAAGAAGGTAATCAAGCTATCTGCAAATGAGTCTGCTTTAGGTATGAGTTCCAAAGCCAAGAGGATTATATCAAATAAAAATCAAAATTTAGATAAATATCCTGATGGAAAATCTAGAAATTTAAGAAAAGCAATATCTAAAGTTTACAAATGTAATTCAGAGAAAATTATTTGTGGTGCAGGCTCTGATGAAGTTATTCAAATGATTTGTCAATTATTTTTAAATCCTAAAGATGAAGTTGTAATTCCAGAGTATAGTTTTTTAATGTATAGAATTTATTCAAAAATTGTTGGTGCAAAAGTAGTACTTGCAAGGGAGAGTAATTTTAGAGTTTCTGTAAAAGAAATTTTAAAAAAAATTACAAAGAAAACTAAAGTCGTTTTTATAGCTAACCCAAATAATCCAACAGGAACTTACTTGACTAAAAAAGAATTATTGAATTTAAGAAAAATATTAAATAAAAAAATTCTACTGGTTATCGATGACGCCTATGCAGAATATATGAAAAATAAAGATTATTCTTCAGGCTTGGATTTATTTAAAAATAAAAATAATGTTTTCATTCTAAGAACTTTTTCTAAAATTTTTGGGTTGGCATCTTTAAGAGTAGGTTGGGGATATGGATCAAAAAAAATAGTGGATGCATTAAATATGATAAAACCTCCATTTAATATAAATGGTGTTGCACAATTAGCCGCCATAGAGTCATTGAAAGATAAAAAATTTATCAATAAATCGGTCAGACATAATTTATTTTATGCAAAAAAGATTAAAAAATTTCTTGAAACATATAACATTTTTTCAAATTCAGTTTCTGCTAATTTTCTGTTACTTAATTTTGAAAAATGCAGATACTCAGCAAATTACTTGAATGAAAAACTTAAAAAAAAAGGAATTATTTTAAGATCAACTGAAGATGGTTATCATATAAAGAATAAATTAAGATTAACTATTGGATCAAAAAAAGAAAACTTTAAATTTATGAATGTGATTAAACAAGTGTTGAAAAAATGAAAAATATTTTAATTATAGGCTGTGGATTATTAGGTTCATCTTTATTAAAAAGCATTAGTAAAAAAAAAATAGCTAAAAAATTATTCATATATGAAAAATCAAAATCAAATATTGCTAAAATAAAAAAATTAAAATTGCCAGGAAAAATCGTTAAGTCATTGAAAGATGGTGTAATAAATTCAGATCTAATTATTTTTTGTACTCCAATGAGTGAATATAAAAAAATTATTTTAAAAATTAACAATTTTATTTCATCAAAAACATTAGTTACTGATATTGGTTCTTCAAAAATTCAGACATCTCAAATTATAAAAAAATTTTTAAAAAAAGATATTCAATGGATTCAAAGTCATCCAATAGCTGGTTCAGAAGTAAGTGGACCAGAGCACGGTAAAGAAAATTTGTTTAATGATAGATGGTGCATAATCATTAAAGAGAAAAATACTCTTAAAAAAAATATAAATATTATAACTAAATTTTGGAAAAGAATTGGATCAAAAGTAGTTTTAATGAGTGCTGAAAAACATGATAAAATTTTTTCTATTACTAGTCATTTACCACACTTAGTTGCATATAATTTAGTTAAGTCTGCACAAGATTTCGAAAAAAAACAAAGTTATGATTTAATAAAATTTAGTGCTGGTGGTCTAAGAGATTTTTCTAGGATTGCAGCATCAAATGAAATTATGTGGCGAGATATTTTTTTTAATAATAAAAAAAATATTTCAAAAGCAATTGATTTATTTATAAATAATTTAAATCAATTTAAAAAAGATATTAATTCTAAAAATAATAAATCCATTATAAAAAAACTTATTCAAACAAAAAAAGTAAGATTAAAAATCATTAAATTGAAACAAGATATTGATAAGCCTGACTTTGGAAGAAATTAATATTTGATTTTAGATATTTTTTTTATTTTCAGTTTGGCAGTTCTTTCAATTCTATCAATTGTTTTTGCAATTGGCATAATGATAACTTTTTTTTCTGGTCCATAAGCATGGATAAGTTGTTTAGAATTCAAACAGATAGCAACATGACCCTTCCAAAATATAATATCTCCTTTTTTAAATTTTTTTTTTTTTAAATTTCTTTTTGCGTATTTTATCTGATCTTTAGTATCCCTTGGGTAAAATAAGTTATTATAGGTAAAAAATATTTGCAATAAAGCTGAGCAGTCAATACCTTTAAACGTTTTTCCACCCCAAAAATATTTTACATTTAAAAATTTTTTAAATAATTTAACAAAATTTTTATCTTTTTGATTTAATTTTCTAATATCTTTTTTTTTAATCCATTTATTTTTTTCAATTTTTATATAATTAATATTCTGATCTAAAACAGATAACTTAGATGAAAGTGGAAGCCAATTATCTGTTTTAATTCCAGGTCTTTTAAAGATTCTCGCTTTTAGTGAACTGATTTTATATTTAGGGCTAAATTTTTTTAAGTATTTTGAATTTTTTATAAAACCAACATAGTTATCAAATAATATTTTTATCTTAATCCATCCTTTATTTTTTGACAAAATTTTAAATTTCTCACCATATATAATTTGTGAAGTTACTTCAGATTTTTTTGAGGGTTTTTTATAGATATTGGAAAAACTATCTATGAAATAAAAATTATTTTGCACCAATTTTAATTTTATTTTTTATTAACCACAAACAAACTAATGAGGGTATTACCATTATAGTTGTTAAAACAAAGAACGTTCCCCAATCTCCATTTAACCAGTCAACTAATGCACCTGATGAAGATGCTAATGTTGTTCTACCAGCAGTACCAATCGAAGCAAGTAAAGCATATTGTGTTGCCGTGTAGGTTCTGTCGACTAACAATGATATAAAAGCAACAAATGCTACAGTTGCAAATGCTGCTGTTATGTCATCTGCTATTACAGCAATTGCAAATAAAATTTCAGATTTACCTACCCAAGCTAGAACTGCAAATAAAAGATTTGTTACAGCCATTAGTCCTCCTGCAAAGAACATTGTTTTTATTGTTCCAGCTCTCATTGCCATAACACCACCTAATAATGTAAATACTACTGTTGTGATCCATCCGAGCCCTTTTGAATAAATTGCAATTTGACCCTTTGAAAATCCAATTTCTTTATAAAAGATGATTGACATTCTTCCCATAAATGCTTCTCCAATTTTAAACAAAAAAACAAAGCCTAAAATTCCAGCAGCTATAGCAAAACCATTTTTTTTGAAAAAACTTATTATTGGACCACCAATAGTTCCTGTTATGTATGCAACAAAGTTAGTGATAATATTGTTAGAACCAAGTTTCCCCCTTATTAATATGTCAGTTTCTTTTTGTTTTACTTGTCTATCTGTCTCTAGAGGCTCATGGACGAACAATAATCCAATATTCATTAAAATAATAAGGCCGCCTAAAACTAAAAAAGTCATTTGCCAATAGTCTGTAACACCTAAATTTTGAAAAAATTCAGCAGTAAATAAAGCAACAACTCCTCCTAATTTATAACCCGTCCACCAGCCAACCACAGCCATTGCAGCCCCAGCTGCCATTGATTTTCCCTCATTTTCATTAATTTGCTCAATTCTTAAAGCATCAACAGTTATATCTTGTGTTGCTGATGCAATAGCAATAACTAACCCCACAGCTATCAACAAACCTAAATTTTGTGTAGGATTAATAAAGCTCCAAACAACTAAACTTAATAAAATGATTGTTTGCATCAAAACTATCCATCCTCTTCTGTGGCCTAGTCTCTTTGATAATATGGGTATTTGAATTCTATCAATAATAGGAGCCCATAAATAATTAAAAGCATATACTGCAAAAATTAAACCTGCCCATCCAACAGTGGATCTACTTAATCCTTCTTCTTTAAGCCAAAGACTTAAACTACTAGCAATCAATACCCAAGGAAAACCACTTATAGCGCCTAGTAATAAAATTCTAACCATACGGATATCTTTATAAACTGATAAAGAGTCAGACCATGATGATTTTTTTATTTCAATCATAATTAGTTTTTCCAAAATGAAGGTAGAAATAACACTAATATAGCAAATAACTCAAGTCTACCTAAAATCATTCCTAACGTTAAGATCCATTTAGAAATATCAGGTAGATTAGAAAAATCTCCATTTGGACCAATAATTGATCCAAGTCCAGGACCTACATTAGATATAGATGTCGCTGCTCCTGATATAGATGTAATAAAATCTAAGCCTGTTAGTGATAACAAAGCAGTTAATAGAAAAAAAATAACAAAGTACATATAGATGAAAGAAATAATTGATGAAATGAATTTATTATCGATTGGATTTTGATCATATTTTAATACAAAAACTCCCTTGGGATAAATAATTTTTTTTATCTGATTAATTACAAATAAATATAAAATTTGAATTCTAAATATTTTTACTCCACATGTGGTAGATCCGGCACAACCCCCAATAAACATTAAGCCCAAGAATAAAATTAATGTAAAACTTCCCCAGGTATCAAAATCAGCATTCACATATCCTGTTCCTGTTAAAATAGAAATTATATTAAATAATACAGACCTAAAATTAAATTCTGCAGATTGATTTATAATTAAATAGATTGATAGAATTATTATACTAGCAATTATTATTTTAAAAAAAGTTTTAATTTGTACATCATTAAAGATTATTTTTTTATCTCCACTTAAAAATTTTATATATACAATAAATGGTAAACTGCCCAAAATTATAAAAATCATCGCTGAAATTTCAATAGAGATACTATTAAAAAAACCAATTGATTCATTATAATTTGAAAATCCTCCTGTAGCTATCGTAGTCATCGAATGAGTTAAACTGTCAAAAAAACTCATGCCAAAAACTTTATAAGTTAGACCACAAAAAAATGTTAAGGATATGTAAATATAAATTAGTCTTAATGCTATCTCTTTAGACTTAGGTAATATTTTTTCAGATGAATCATTATTTGAAATTTTAAAAAGTTGCATTCCACCAACATTCATTATTGGCATTAAAGTGATGGCCATAATGATTATTCCAATACCTCCTAGCCATTGTAGAATGGCTCGCCAAAGTAATATACTTTTTGGCATTTGATCTAAATTAGATATAATTGTAGAACCTGTAGTTGTTATTCCTGACATACTTTCAAAAAATGCGTTAACAAATGAAAAATTTAAATCAGAAAAAATAAATGGCAAAGATCCAAATATTGCAATACTTAGCCAAGATAGTGCTGTTAGAAGAAAAGCTTGTTGTAAGGTTAATTTTTTATCATGATCAAGATTAGATAGAAAAAATAATATACCAAAAATAATTGTGACTATAGATGCCCCAAAAAAAGATGAATCAATTTCTGAGTAAATTAATTGGAAAACTATTGGGATAAACATGAATACACCTAAGATTATTTGTAAAATTCCAAGTGTAAAAAAAACTGTTTTATAATTAGACATTTTGAAAGAACATTATTTTATGGTAAATAAATTTCAACTCTATAAGAATTAATAAAATCGCTAATTTAAGATTTTAAGTGTAATTCATGATAAAAAAAGAAATTTTAGATAAAACAAGTTCTTGGCCTTTTATTGAAGCAAAAAAAATGCTCCGTGAAAGAAAATCATACATAGATAAAAAAGGTAAAATAATTCTTCAAACAGGATATGGTCCAAGTGGACTTCCTCATATTGGAACATTTGGTGAAGTCGCCAGAACCTCAATGATTGTCAATGCTTTAAAGCACCTTACAGACCTTCCTACAGAAATAATTACTTTTTCTGATGATATGGATGGTTTAAGAAAAGTTCCTGATAATGTTCCTAATCAAGAATTACTAAATAAAAATCTTCACAAACCATTAACGCAAGTGCCAGACCCATTTGAAAAATTTGCTAGTTTTGGTGAACATAATAATGAAATGTTAAAAAATTTTTTAAATAGTTTTAACTTCAAATATATTTTTAAAAGCTCAACATCTTTATATAAAAGTGGTTTTTTTAATCCAACTTTAAAAATTATTTTGGAAAATTATGATGGTATTATGAATATAATACTTCCAACTTTAGGTAAAGAACGTCAACAAACTTACTGTCCTTTTTTACCTATTTGTTCAGACACAGGCCATGTTTTAGAAATACCAGTTTTAGAAATTGATAAAAAAAATTTTAAAATAATTTTCGATAATAAAGGTAAAAAATTAGAATCGAGTATTTTAGATGGAAATTGTAAACTACAATGGAAAGTTGATTGGGCAATGAGATGGTATGCTTTAGATATAGATTTTGAAATGTACGGAAAAGACCTTATTGAAAGTGCTATTTTATCAACCAAAATTATAAATTTAATTGGAAAAAAAAATCCATCTGGTTTTGCTTATGAATTATTTCTAGATGAAAAAGGTGAAAAAATATCTAAATCTAAAGGAAATGGCATTAGTATAGATCAATGGTTAAAATATGCTTCCCCGGAGAGTCTATCTTTATATATGTATCAAAATCCTAAAAGAGCAAAAAAACTTTATAAAGAAATAGTACCGAAAGCTGTGGACGAATACCTTGATAATATTGAAAAATCAAAAAAACAAACGGAGCAGCAACTAGTAATGAATCCTGTCTGGCATGTTCACAATGGAAATGTGCCAAAAGAAGAAATGATTATGACCTTTTCCATGTTGCTGAATTTAGTTGAAACAAGTAATGCTGAAAATAAAGATTTATTATGGAAATTTGTTAAAAAATATAAATCGAACATTCATGAAAAAAATTTTCCAATTTTTGATGACTTAGTTGGTTATGCAATTAAATATTTTAATGATGTTATAAAGTCTCAAAAAAAATATAAAAATCCTTCAGATAATGAAAAATTAGCTCTACAAGCTTTAGTTAAAACTTTAGAAAAATGTAATGATCAGATGTCACCCGAAGATATACAAACTTTAATTTATTCAACAGGTAAAGATAATGGTTATGCAGAAAACCTTAGAGATTGGTTTAAGCTAATTTATGAAGTGGTCTTTGGTGATGAAAATGGTCCAAGAATGGGTTTTTTTATAAGTTTTTTTGGTGTTAATGAAACGAAAGAGTTGATAATCAGTAAACTGAAATAATGTATTCAAATTTAAGATCTTTAATATTTAAAATAGATCCTGAAAGAGCGCATTTTTTGGCTATTCAATCTCTTAAGCTCAATTTAGTTTCAAATATATTTGATGAAAACAAAAATGATCCTATATTTAAAACAAAACTATTTAATAAAGATCTTGATAATCCAATAGGTATTGCTGCAGGTTTTGACAAGAATGCTGAGGTGTATAATCCTTTATTCAAATTAGGATTTGGATTTGTTGAGGTAGGCACCGTTACTCCACTTAAACAATATGGAAATGAAAAACCAAGGGTATTTAGACTAGTTGAAGACAAAGCTTTAATAAATAGATTAGGTTTTAACAATCATGGATCAGATACAATATTAAATAGAATAAATTCAAATAGAAAATTAGGTGTGCTGGGTGTAAATATTGGTCCGAATAAAGATTCTAATGATAGGTTAAAAGATTATTTGATTGGATTAGAAAAATTTCGTGAATCTGCAGACTATATTACAATTAATATTTCTTCACCAAATACTGAAAATCTTAGAAATTTTCATGATAAGAATAAATTAAAAGAATTACTTAAATCTATTTCAGAAAAAAAAAAAGAATTAAAAACTGAAATTCCTATAGCCGTAAAGATTTCACCAGATATTAACGAAAATCAAATTAATTTAATTTCAGAAATACTTTTAGAAAATGATGTGGGTGCAATAATAATTTCAAATTCATCTGAAGCTTCTCGAGAAGCACTTCAAAACATTCAAAGGCATCAAAAAGGTGGTTTATCAGGAAAACCAATAGAAAAGAAATCAAATTTTTTAATAAGTAAATTCTATAATTTAGTTAAAGGTAAAATTAAAATAATTGGAGTAGGGGGTGTTGACTCTGGTAAAGCAGCTTATGATAAGTTTTTATTAGGAGCAGATTACGTTCAATTATATACTGGGATGGTATTTCAAGGACCCAATATTGCTGGTACGATTAAAAAAGACCTAAAAAAATTATTAATAAGAGAAGGTGTCAATAATTTCACAGAAATAGTGGGAAATAAAACTATTTCTTAAATGTATTAAACTTGACGCCTTCAATATCTCGCCTTATATAGGCACAGTTATTATGTCAAAAAAATGTGAACTCACTGGTAAAATTCCTATGAAAGGTCATAATGTTAGTCATGCTAATAATAAGACTAAAAGAAGATTCTTACCAAATCTCAAAAAAGTAAAGTTTACAAGTGAATTATTAAAAAGAAGTCTTAAATTAACAGTGTGCAATGCTGGTGTAAGATCAGTTGACAAAAAGGGAAGTTTTGATGAATTTCTTAAAACTGTAAAAAATAAAAATTTATCACCAAGACTTAAAAAATTAAAAAAAGGCATTTTAATCAAATCCCCATTTAAGAAGGCCCCAGTAGCAAAATCTGCATAATGAACAAATCTTTTTTACTTCTCTCACTTTTAATGGGAGTTGTTGTTCTTTCTTCAAATTACTTAGTACAGTTTCCGATCAAATATTATGGCTTTGAGGAATTACTTACTTATGGAGCTTTTACTTATCCTATTGCATTTTTAATTACAGATCTTGCTAATAGATCCTATGGAAAAATAGTTGCAAGAAAAATTGTTTATATCGGGTTTGCTTTAGGCATTAGTTTTACGCTATTATTTTCTACTAATTTTACAGATTTTATTTCAGTTAGAATTGCAATCGGTTCAGGAACAGCTTTTATTGTTGCTCAATTAATAGATGTTCAGGTTTTTGATAAATTGAGAAAAAAGAAATGGTTTATAGCACCTTTAACCTCTTCTTTCATTGGTTCCACCGTTGATACTTTTTTGTTCTTTTCAATATCTTTTTATGCAACAGGAATACCATGGTTAACGTTATCTTTAGGTGATTTAGCAGTTAAAATGTTTGTAGCTTTAATAATGTTAATTCCTTTTAGATTATTAATTGGTACTTTTAAGGCTGCAAAAATTTAATATAAAAATTTATAAGATAAAATTTTATAAGCCAATTTAGCAACAAGAAAATTATATGAATTAAAGCCTTTTATTGGTGAAAGTTCATTAATGTCAGCACCAACAATTTTAGAATTTTTTGAGGCAATTCTAATTATTTCTAAAGTTTCATCCCAAAATAATCCTCCAGGTTCAGGAGTTCCAGTTGCTGGCATTATGCTGGAGTCTAAACCATCAACATCAAAAGTAAGATATACTATTTTATTTTTTATTAATTTTCTAAAATTATTTAAATTCCATTTTTTTTTATCTTTTGCCCAAAAAATATTTATTTTAGAGGAATTTTTTTTTAAAAAAGGTATTTCGCTTTGAGATATATTTCTTATTCCAAATGAGATTACAGAAACATTTGGATAATCTAAACATCTTCTTATTGCAGAAGCATGTGAAAACTTTTCTCCATTATAGCTATCGCGTAAGTCTGCATGAGCATCAAAATGTAAAAGGCAAAGATTTTTATATCTTTTAGTAAACGGGGCAATACATCCTGGAGTTATTGAATGTTCTCCACCAAAAGTCATAGGAAAAAGTTTTTTATCTAAGATCTCTTGGTTTATTTTAGATATATTATCTAAAGCTTTTTTAATGTTATTGTGTATTTTAAATGGTTTTAGAGTTTTAATTCCTATTTTTTTATATGGTTCACAATTAAGCTCCTCATCGAAAAGTTCAACTTGGTGAGATGCTTTGATTATTTCTTTAGGTCCATTTCTTGTTCCACCTCCATAACTAACAGTTTTTTCAAGACCAAATGGAACTATAACTACTTTCTCTTTGATATTAACTTTATTATCAATTCCTAAAAATCCGTTTTTATTAGAGAGATATTTCAATTTTGTTTAAAAATTTTTGTAAAGTTTTTTCTATCTCTTTTTTTCCATTCGCCATTGTGATAAGCATCACTAGCTATTAATGGAAGCACACTCGTCGCTTCTGCAAATACCATCTGCTCTTTGGAAATATCTACTTTCCCCCAAGAACTTGCTTCTTTTAAAGTTGAGCTACTACATGCTCCATCTCTACTATCTGCAACTGTTATTTGAACAGCATATTTATGCATTTCAACTTCTTTACCTAAAAGTTCAGCGCATATAACGGTGTCTTGAATAAAATTTTTTGGAACTCCACCACCAATCATAAATAGACCAGAGCCTCTAGATTGAATTTTGATTTCTGTAAGCTCTCTGAATTCTCTAATAGAGTCTATAGTGATTTTTTTTTCTGGATTTTTTTCTTGATGAATTACTAAACCAAATCCTGCACTTGAGTCTGTAAAGGCAGGACAAAATATTGGAACATTGTTATCATAAGCAGTTTCAATTAAAGAGTCCTTTTTTTTTGAGTTTTTTTTAAGATACTTACCCATCTCGTGGATAAATTCTCTAGAGGTATAACTTTTTGGCTCTAGTGTATCGGCTATTTCACAGATGATTTTATCACACATTTGAAGTTCCTCTTCATCGATATAGGTGTCATATATTCTATCTATATAATTATTTCTTAATTCCGTGTCATCTTGAAATTGAGATCCTTGATAATGCTTAAAACCTAAAGCTTCAAAGAAATCCATATCAACAATGGAA
This sequence comes from uncultured Pelagibacteraceae bacterium, assembly GCA_902571235.1. Taxonomy (GTDB): domain Bacteria; phylum Pseudomonadota; class Alphaproteobacteria; order Pelagibacterales; family Pelagibacteraceae; genus Pelagibacter. The sequence goes on along the minus strand of CACGBI010000005.1, from coordinate 1,612 downwards.
GCCCCAGTTGCAACAATTGCATCTACCATATTATATTTAACTAAATCCTTATATATATTCATACAACCAGCTGCTGATGTAGATCCAGCCAACGTCAAAAAAATCGTACACTCTTTATCTTTTAACATTTCATTAAAAATTTTGGCTGCGTTTGCTGTTTCTCTTGAAACAAAAGACATTTTCTCCATTGAAGAAATTATTTTTCTGGAATCAAAAGATGTAATGTCGATATGCTCTACAGGATTTTTTAGAAAATCTTTTTTACTGTTATGACCAAGATTCTTCTTATCTGACATTAAGCAACTAAAGAAGCTTTATTAAAGTCTTTATTATATAAACTTAAAATAGGATTATCTTCAACTTCATATATCTCATCCGAATAAAATCCGTTAAATTTAGTTCTAAAAGTTAATCCATAGGCACCAAGTTGACCAAGTTCGATGTAATCATTTTCTTTAATATTATTTGGAAGTAAAAAAGGACCCTTCATATAATCCATACTATCGCAAGTAGGACCAAAGAAGTCAAATGCAGTTAATTTTTTTGAAATTATTTTATTAGATATATCCTTTATCATTTTAGAAGGGAAAACAATATTTGGTGTACCAGCATCGAATAAGGTTCCATAGGTTCCATCATTTATATACAATTTTTGTTTTTTTCTTAAGTTGACTCTAACAATTGTAGAACCACTTTCTGCTACTAAGGCTCTTCCTGGTTCACAAATAATTTTTGGCATTTTTTCAAATTTTAAATTATCTAAACCTTTTTTTATTTCATTAAAATATTCGATTAAATTTTGAGGAACTAAATCTGGATAGATTGTCGGAAAACCACCACCAACATTTATGTAGTCAGGAACAATTTTTGTTTTTTTTATGATATTCCCTATTTCTGCTATTCCTTTAGAATATGAAATAGGATGCATACATTGCGACCCCACATGAAAACTTAAACCAATTTTTTGAGCATACTGTTTTGTCAGTCTTAGCAAACCTAAAGATTCAGTATTAAGAGCCCCAAATTTTTTTGATAAATCTATTTCAGCATGTTCATTTGAAACAGCAATTCTTAAAAATAATTCTAAATCTTTTGCATCATTCGTATTTTTTATAATTTTTATCAACTCATCCTTAGTATCAAGTGAAAAAGTTTTAATGCCATATTTAAAATAAGCTTCTTTTATATTTTCTGGACTTTTGACCGTATGCATATAAGAGCATTTCGCCGTCTTTGTGAATTTTCTTACTTGTTCAATTTCTTCAATTGAGGCCACGTCAAATTGGTCAATACCACTATCTACTAGTGTTTTTATTATCACTGGGTGAGGGTTTGTCTTAACTGCATACAGAACATCTCCAGGAAAGTTTTTTTGAAAAAATTTTGACGCTCTAGTAACAGAATGTTTTCTGATACAATAAACTGGTTTTTCGGGTTTCAGCTGATTTATCAAGTTTTCAACTGATTTAAATTTTTGCATTATTAATGCCTCCAAAAAAAATTTAACAAAAAAAAAGTTTTAAAACTTATTTAAAACCTTTAATAAACGTGGAGTTACGCCAATAATAAATGGATGTAAAGTAATAATTGGAGTTGAATTTAAAAAAAAAAT